>JAUWYD010000082.1 GCA_030616025.1 Chloroflexota bacterium | reverse complement strand
CCGAGTCTAGCAAGACGGTCTCTGTCTTCACTACGCTGGCGAGGAGAGATCCTATGGCTCCCATGAAACCCTCTTTCAGGATGTCTCGGATCTGCGATAAGGAGGATAGACGGAGCAGCATGAATCTAACCGATTGTCCTCCGAGGTCGGGTGAGCCCCAGAAGGTTGAGGAGACGGTCTGTCCTGCCCTGTAGACCCGATGGGTTGACATGCTCCTGATACTCGCTCATATCAACCCGCACCATGGCATCCTCGTCATCGAAGAGAAACTCCGCCAGTGCCTTGCTCAGTTCGGTCTTGCCCACCCCCGTCGAGCCAAGGAAGATGAAGGAACCTATCGGGCGATGGGGGTCCCTCAGTCCGGACCGCGCCCGCCGTATCGCGTCGGACACCGCAGCCACCGCCTCAGCTTGGCCCACGATGCGTTGATGGATACGCTCCTCCATCTCCAGCAGCTTCTTGGCCTCTGTTTCCAGCATCCGGCTCACCGGGATTCCCGTCCAGCTGGCAATCACGTCAGCCACATCCTCTTCGTCTACCACGTCATCCAGCCCCTGCTCGCTCCGCCAGGCGGTCACCTCCTCTTCATACTCGCGCTCAAACGCCAGCCGCTTGCTCCTGAGGCTGGCCGCGCGTTCCCAGTCGCGTGTCTGCCCAGCTTCTTCCTCCTGGCCCTGCAACCGCCTCAAGCTGATCTTCTTGTCCTTCAAGTCCGGCGGCAAACCATACATATCTATACGCAGCTTGGCCGCCGCCTCGTCTATCACATCAACAGCCTTGTCTGGGAGGTGCCTCTCTTTCACGTAGCGGTGGGACAACCTGGCCCCAGCCTCCAGCGCTTCATCGGTTATCTGCACGCTGTGGTGTTCTTCGTATCGCTCACGCAGCGTCCGCAGCATCTCGATGGTCTCTTCCACCGTGGGCTCCTTCACGTAGACTGGGGCAAAACGTCGCTCCAGGGCCGTGTCTCGCTCGATATGGTTACGATACTGGTCGAGCGTTGCGGTCCCAATGGTCTGGAGTTCACCCCGAGCCAGGGCCGGTTTCATCATGTTGGAGGCATCAATCGCCCCCTGGGCGGCACCAGCTCCGACCACGTTCTGCAATTCGTCTATGAAAAGGATGATCTCGCCTTTGGAGCGTTGGATCTCATCCATACACGCCTTCAGCCGTTCCTCGAACTCGCCCCGGAAGCGGGAACCAGCCACCATGCTCCCCAAGTCTAGCTCGACAATCCGCTTGCCGATGAGATTCTCTGGAACGTCGTCCGACACTATACTCTGGGCCAGACCCTCCACAATGGCCGTCTTGCCGACCCCCGCATCGCCGATGAGCACCGGATTGTTCTTGGTGCGTCGCACGAGAATGCGCATCAAGCGCATGATCTCGTCCGCGCGGCCTATGACCGGGTCCAGCCGACCTTCCTCGGCCAATTGAGTGAGGTCGCGCCCGTACTTCTCCAGGACGCGATACCGCGTTTCGGCCCGGGGGTCGGTCACCTTCTGCCCACCGCGTATCTCCTCGATAACTCCCTGCGCCTTGTCTTTGTCCACACCCATGTCCCCTAGTATGGAGGCCGCTCCTCCTCCCACACCGAGAACAGCCAGAAAGATGTGCTCGGTGGAGACATACTCATCGCCGAGCCGCCTTGCCTCCTCGCCCGCCACGTAGATCAGCCGATTCAGCCGAGGTGTGACGAAGAGCTGAGTGGGCGTTGTCCCGCTGCCACTCGGTGCGTAGCTGGAACGAGTGGACTGCAGCAACTCGTCGAGGCGGCTCGAAAGCGCCTCTATGTCTACCCCCAGCTTGGTCAGTATCTCGGAGATGACCCCTTGAGGCTGCTCCACCATGGCCAAGAGCAAATGCTCCGTATCCAGTTGGCTATGTCCATACCGTTGAAGTATCTCCTGGGAGCGGGCGATGGCGTCCTGAGCCCGCTCGGTGAAACGGTCAAACCGCATCATGGTCACTCACTCCTTCTCCCCCTTAGTACCTCGCTCGTGGGGGAGTGATTTCTCGTAGTAACTTGCACATATATTATACCAGAAAAATGGCGTTCACAGGCAAGACTCAACAGAGTAAGGCCCCCTGGAGGCAACCTCACGCTAGATTTGTCTCAGCACCTTGACATACGAGGCCACGAGGTGCACCTTCGTGTGGCGCAAGGGACTCCAGTCGCTGATCCTCTCCCACCACACAGCCAGTCTGAAAAGCAGATCGTTCCCCGCCACGTACGAGGGATCTCCCACAAAATGGAACTCCTCGTTCACCAAACCCACACGCCTGAGCTTCGAGTCGAGGGCGCGTCGCGTATTCGCCCGGTACGCCAGAGGGAACGTGTCCTTGTCGTCACGCCCGTATATCCTGCGTGTCAACCACTTGTGAAATCGTCGAGGCGCCAGCCGTTGTCCCAAGGTCACGTAGTTCCAGGCATTGGGCGCCAGCAGCACGAGATGACCACCCGGCCTCAACACGCGCGCCAGTTCCTCGAATACCACGTCAGGTGTGGTCAGATGCTCCATCAGCCAGCTACACAGGATGAGGTCGAAGCAAACGGACGGGAAGGGTAGCCGTTCCAGATCACCTCTCACCAGTCCCTCCAGGCAGCGGTGTTCGATCAGAGATGACAGGTCGGCATCCAACCCCACCGCCTGCTTAACCTTCTCCCAATAGAGCTCAATGACTCCTCCTCGTCCGCAACCGGCATCCAGCACCGTGGTCTGCGGGGTAACGTATCGTCCCACCAGCCTCGCATACAGGGCCACGCTGTCTTCATACCCCGGCCGCAGGCTGCGGTAGATGTCTCTATACCTCTCCTGCTTGTCCAGCGGAATCATCTCAAGTTGTCGGTTCTATGCCACGTGCTCGAGCACAGGTTCCTTCTCAAAGCGCAGCCGGCCGTCCTGCAGGCTAACCCTGACCGCGTCTCCGTCGCCGAGCTTCCCCTCCAGCATCTCTTTGGCCAGAGGGTCTTGTAGGTCTCGCTGAATCACCCTCTTCAGCGGCCGAGCGCCATAGACGGGATCATACCCCTCCTCTGCCAGATACCGCTTCGCATCGTCAGTCACGTGCAAGGTTATCTTGTGATCTGCCAGGCGCTTCTCTAGATGGCCCAGCTGGATGTCCACTATCTGCACCAAGTCGTCCACCGACAGCGAGTGGAAGATGATGATCTCGTCAACGCGGTTGAGGAACTCGGGACGGAAATGCTGGTTCAGAGCTTCCAGGACACGGCTGCGCATCTCCTCCTCGTCTTGACCAGCCAGATCACGTATCCACTGGCTGCCAATGTTGGAGGTCATGATCACCACCGTGTTCTTGAAGTTGACGACCCGGCCTTGACCGTCGGTCAACCGTCCGTCGTCCAATATCTGTAACAGGACGTTGAACACCTCAGGATGCGCCTTCTCCATCTCGTCGAAGAGCATAACCGAATAGGGCTTCCTTCGCACCGCCTCAGTTAGCTGACCGCCTTCTTCATAGCCAACATAGCCAGGAGGTGCGCCGATGAGGCGGGCGACAGTGTGGCGCTCCTGATACTCGGACATGTCCAGGCGGACCATGTTCTCCTCATCATCGAAGAGGAACTCGGCCAACGCCTTGCCCAGCTCTGTCTTGCCCACGCCGGTGGGCCCCAGGAAGATGAAGCTGCCGATGGGTCGGTTCGGGTCCTGCAAGCCAGCCCGCGCCCGTCGTACGGCATTTGCCACGGCCTGGATCGCCTCATCCTGCCCGATGACGCGCAGGTGCAGCCGCTCCTCCATCTTGAGCAGCTTCTCCACCTCACCTTCGATCAGTTTGGAGATGGGAATGCTCGTCCACTTGGACACTACCTCAGCAATGTCTTCGGCATCTACCTCCTCTTTCAGCATGCGCTGATCTGCCTGGAGTTCGCGCAACCGGGTCTCACCCTCCTTCAACTGCGCTTCGAGCTCGGCCAACTGGCCATATCGCAACCGGGCTGCCTGTTCCAGGTCGGCGCGCCGTTCCGCCTGCTCCATCTCGAGTTTGGTTTGCTCTATTCTCTCCTTCTGCTGGCGAATGGCCTGGATGGCGTCTCGCTCCAGCTGCCAATGAGCTTTCATGCGATTGCTTTCTTCTTGGTGCTCGGCCAGCTCCTTCTCCAGACGATCCAACCTCTCCTTGGAGGCCTCATCTTTCTCCTTCTTGAGGGCCTCCCTCTCGATCTCCAGCTGCATGATCTTTCGATCTATCTCGTCCAGTTCTGCCGGCTTACTGTCTATCTCCATGCGCAGCTTCGAAGCAGCCTCATCTATGAGATCAATAGCCTTGTCCGGCAAGAAACGGTCGCTTATGTACCTGTCTGACAAGGTGGCAGCGGCAATGACCGCTGAGTCCTGGATGCGCACCCCGTGGTGCACCTCGTACCTTTCCTTCAAGCCTCGCAGGATGGAGATTGTCTCCTCCACTGTTGGCTCATCAATCAGGATAGGCTGAAAGCGCCGCTCGAGAGCGGCATCCTTCTCTATGTATTGCCGGTACTCATCGATCGTGGTGGCGCCAATGGCATGCAGTTCGCCCCGCGCCAGCATAGGCTTGAGCATATTACTGGCGTCCATGGCCCCCTGAGCCGCACCTGCACCCACCACGGTGTGCAGCTCATCTATGAACAGGATTATCTGCCCTTCAGACTCAGTTATCTCATTGAGAACCGCCTTCAGCCGCTCCTCGAACTCGCCGCGGAACTTGGCCCCCGCGATCAGCGCCCCCAGATCCAGCGCCACTACCTGCTTGTCCTTGAGCCCTTCGGGAACGTCGCCCCGCACAACGCGTTGAGCCAGCCCCTCCGCGATTGCTGTCTTGCCAACACCAGGGTCGCCGATGAGCACCGGGTTGTTCTTGGTGCGGCGAGAAAGAACTTGGATCACGCGGCGAATCTCGTCGTCGCGGCCTATGACCGGGTCCAGTTTCCCCTGCCGCGCAAGCTGAGTCAGATCACGGCTGTACTTCTCCAGCGCCTGATACTTCCCTTCGGGATTGGCGTCGGTCACCCGTTGTGAACCTCGGATGCTGGTCAACACCTGGTAGATGCTCTCCCGGGTGACACCCAGATCCTTCAGTATCTTCAAAGCGGCACCCTTGGCCCGCTCATCGGCGATGCCGATGAGCAGATGCTCCGTCGAGATGTACTCATCTCGCAGACGCCCTGCTTCCTCAGTGGCGACACCGAAAACTTGCTGCAGACGGGGGGAGATGTATACCTGGGCAGCAGCCCCGTGAACTTGAGGCATCCTGCCCAGTTCCTCCTCCAACCCTTGTCTCACCAAGCCTGGATCAACCTCGAGCTTGCGCATGATCTGGGGAGCAATACCCCCCTCCTGGGTAAGCAGAGCCAGGAGCAGGTGTTCAGGTTCTATCTGACTGTGATTATGAGTTCTGGCCAACTCCTGAGCGCCAGCAACCGCTCCTTGGGCCTTTTCAGTGAACCTGTTCAAATCCATTATCTACAAATCTCCTCCAGTACGAGTTCTTTCTAGGACATATCCTCCAGAAGGCCACGCAGGCGCGCTGTCTCCTCTTCAAACTCAGCGCGCACCCGGTCCATCTCCTTCTGCATCTCCTCCATTCTGTGCCTCATGTTGAATATCACCTCTACCCCCGCCAGGTTGACTCCCAAATCACCCACCAAGCGGACTATGGCCCGCAATCGCTGCACATCTCTGGGAGAGTACAGGCGCCGGTTGCCATCGGAACGGTGGGGCATGATCAAACCCACGCGCTCGTAATACCGCAGCGTCTGTGGATGCAAGTCCACTATCTTGGCGGTCACACTGATCACATAGCAAGGTTCATCGTACAACGGATCTCCATTCTCCATTCATCTCACCTCCTTGGCTGGCTACGAAGGCATCCAAGATCGACAGACTGGCCTAGCGCATGCTTGCCAATTCCCGAAACAGCTTCTTC
>JAUWYD010000039.1 GCA_030616025.1 Chloroflexota bacterium | reverse complement strand
CTCTTCCAGCTGCCGCACCAAGTCTCGCATCTGCTGCATGGAGAGTGTCTGTCCAGCCTGTACTGCCCCGTGGCAGGCCAAGTTGACGGTGACCATCTCCTGCCAGGAATCAACCCTATCCCTGTTGTCCGCTTCGTCCGCGATATCAAGAATCGTCTGGGGCAGGTCGGTTCCCTGTAGGATTGCTGGCACGGCGCGCACCAAGTAGGTGTCACCCCCAAAAGGCTCTATCTCAAAACCGAACTCTTTCAAGCTAACCAACCGCTCTTGCATCAGGGCTGCTTGCCTGGGACCTGGCTGTACGACGAGTGGTTCTAGGAGCCCTTGGGAGGATACCCTAGCCTCCGCCCTTTCGGTCTGAAAGCGCTCATATAGCACGCGCTCGTGAGCTGCATGCTGGTCTATGAGGAACATCCCCGTCGGTCCCTCCGCGATCACATAAGTGCCACCCACCTGGCCCAGGACCCTTAACATGGGTAGCTTGCCCCTCAGAGGAGCGCCCTTGGCTGTAGCTGCCTGTTCGCCTGTTCGGTGCAACTCCAGTGCCAACTCACCACGAGTGGGTCGCGTGCTGCGGCTCATCTCAACCAGGCGTCTCTGTCTCGTCTCGAGCCCTCGCTCCCAACCGAAGCTTGAAGAGGCACGCGGAACTGGTGCCTTTCGGGCCAGAGTCTGTCGAACCGCTTTCTGAACCGCGGCAAATGCATCACCACTATTGCGAAAACGTACCTCGCTCTTCGCAGGATGCACGTTGACATCCAATTGATCTGGAGGTAGGTCCACTTGCACAACTGCGATGGGATGTCGCCCTCTGGGCAGTAGAGTATGGTAGGCTTCTCTGATGGCGTAGCTGATCAGGCGATCCCGCACCCACCGACCGTTGACCAGAGTGATCAGGTGTCGGCCCCTGGAGCGGTGTAGAGCAGGGTCGCTCACAAAACCGTGCACGATAATAGCTGATTTCGTGGTTGAATCACGGTCGATTTTCAACATCTGCTGGGCGGTCTCTAGACCGTAGACGTCCATCAAGACCTCATACAAGTCCCCAGATCCCTTGGACTGGAAAGCTCTTCGTCCATCGCTGAGAAGACCGAACCGTAGCCGTGGAAAGGCCATGGCGTAGCAGGTGACCAACTCAGTAACATGTCGCCCCTCTGTAGCCTGCGAGCGGAGGAACTTGAGGCGGGCAGGGGTATTGTAGAAGAGGTTCTCCACCGTCACCACCGTGCCCTGAGCCGCTCCATGGGGCTCGTGACGCACCACCCGACCGCCCTCGAGGCGCAGTAAGGTCCCGACCCCCTCGCCTTTGGCCTTGGTTGTGACCGTTAGCTGCGATACGGCAGCAATACTGGAGAGCGCTTCTCCTCGGAATCCCAGTGTCGCAATATGAGATAGATCCTCAACCGCTCCCAGCTTGCTCGTGGCGTAGCGCTCGAAAGCCACCGGTACCTCGTCAGCGGAGATGCCCTCTCCGTCATCAATCACCCTTATGAGCCTCCGCCCCCCCTCCTGCATCTCTACCTTGACGTCGCCGGCTACAGCATCAATGGAGTTCTCGACCAATTCCTTGACCACGGAAGCCGGTCGCTCGACAACTTCGCCTGCTGCGATCTTTGACGCAACTTCCTCTGGCAAGATCCTTATAGGCATAGATTCACGGAGCCTCAATTCCTGACTTGAGAGCGGTTCTCTCGCGAAAGACTCAGCTAATTCTATCATACTGAACCGGAATCCGCCAAGCTTGCCACAAACTTGATTAGTGGCGGAGCAGCGGCGGGAACGTAGGTTGTTGTTTCAAGAGTCCTAGTGTAGAATTAGCCGGAAAATCGCGTCACCTGTGATGGTTGCAGGTAGGAGATGACATCAGTGAAGGAGATTGTGGTCATTGGAGGGGTGCGAACTCCCATAGGCAGCCATGGTGGGAGCCTCCGGGACATCCCGCCACAAGAACTGGCCCGGATTGTCATGACAGAAGTGATGAAGCGCACAGGGATAAATGGGAATGTGTTGGACGATGTCATCTTCGGATGCTGCGGCCAATTCTCTGATGCTCCCAATGTCGCTCGCGTAGCCGCTCTCATGGCCGGCGTACCGACCCATGTTCCGGGCTATACCGTGCAGCGAAACTGCGTCTCCGGCATGGTGGCTATCACCAACGCCTGCCAGGCCATGAAGGCTGGTGATGGCGAGGCCTTCCTCGTTGGGGGCACCGAATCCATGAGCTATGCTCCTTATACTGTGCGCGGAGCCCGCTGGGGGCTGAAACTCAGGAGCACCGAATTCGTTGACGTGCTCTGGGAGGGCTTGACAGACCCAGTCTGCAAGATGATCATGGGCTACACGGCAGAGAATCTTGCACTTCTCTATGAAATCAGCCGACGAGAACAGGACGAGTTTGCGGTTCAGAGCCACAGGAAGGCTTTCATGGCTACCCGCATGGGCAAGTTCAAGGATGAGATTGTGCCCGTCGAGGTGATCAAGAGAGTGGCAGGCCAAGAAGTGGCCAGAGAAGAGATCACACAAGACGAGAACATAAATGCAGGCTTGACCGTAGAGAAAGCGGCTTTGTACCCCACCGTCTTCAAGGAAGACGGCATGGTCACACCGGCGAACGCTTGCCCCATCTCTGACGGTGCAGCAGCTCTCCTCGTGATGACCAGGGAAAAGGCAGATGAACTGGGACTGGAACCCATGGCCTACGTCCGCAGCTACGCCTATGCTGGCGTGCCGCCCGAGATCATGGGGATTGGACCCACCAAGGCCGTGCCTGCCGCCCTCGAAAAGGCCGGCCTCAAGCTGACCGATATTGACATCATTGAGCTCAATGAAGCTTTTGCCGCCCAGGCTCTGGCTTGCGGAATAGAGCTTGAGAAGGATGGCTTCGCGTGGGAGAAGGTCAATCCCAATGGTGGTGCCATAGCCTTGGGCCATCCCGTGGGTTGCACTGGAGCGCGCCTGGCAGTTACTCTGCTGCACGAAATGATCAAGCAGGACGCCAGCCTCGGAATGATCACCGCATGTGTCGGCGGGGGTCAGGGAGGTGCCGTGATCTTTGAGAGGGAATAGGGGAAGTAAGAACATGTACGATATGGCCGAGAGGGCGGAATTTGTCGCCAAGGGCCAGGAGGTATACGAGACGCTCAAGGGTGAACTGGAGTCGGCTCATGAGGGTGACATTGTGGCGATCCATCCGGAAAGCGGGGATCATTTCCTGGGAAAGAGCTTGAACCGAGCAGACGAGAGAGCTTTCGCGAAGTACCCCGATCAATGGCTATACTTCGTGCGCATAGGCTCCCCGGAAGCAGCGTTGCCCTTGAAGACTTGGTAAGTGGCGCCAGCATCAGCGTCAGTGAAGGAGAGAACAAAGCATGTACATCTTCAAAGCTGGAGTAGTGGGCGCAGGTTTCATGGGTGCAGAGATCGCCCAGGTCATCTCCTACTCCGGCTTGCCGGTAGTCCTGAAGGACATTGACCAGGAGTTATTGGACCAGGGGATGGATAGGATTCGCCAGATCTACCAGAGGCGAGTGGACAAGGGCAAGATGGACATGTCCACGCTGATGGAGAAAATGGATCTGATCCAGGGCACCTTAACCTACGATGGCTTCGAGGACGCAGACATCGTCATCGAAGCTGTGCCGGAGAAGATGGACTTGAAGGAACACGTCTTCCGTGAGTTGGAAGAGGTATGCCCTGAGAGTACGATATTCGCTTCTAATACCACCGCCCTGTCCATCTCGGAGATGGGAGCGACGACGAAGAAACCTCACAAGATGATCGGCATGCATTTCTTCAGCCCGGCTCATGTGATGAAGCTGGTGGAGGTCATCCCCGGCCTGGACACGGATGAGGAGACGATCAACGATGTGGTCATGTTCTCGGAATCCCTGCGCAAGATACCGGTGGTCGTGCAGGAGTGCCCAGGTTTTCTGGTCAACCGCTTGCTGATGGCGTATCTGAACGAGGCCGCCCTTTGTCTCGAAGAGGGAGCGGCCACCGCAGAAGAGATAGACGCGGCCATGGTCGAGTTCGGTTGGCCTTTGGGACCCTTCACCTTGATGGACATAATAGGTACCGACATCTGCTACGTGACCGGCAGGTATCTTACCGAAGAGTATAGTGAGCGCCTCCACCCCGCCAAGATCTTCCAGAAGCTCTACGACGCGGGGCGCTTCGGCGAGAAAGCAGGAGCCGGATTCTACGGCTACGGGGATCAGACCGAAGAGCCGGTGAGAGAGATGATCAAGGAGATACAGTCGGAACCAGGAGCCATCACCGGTACGGAGTTCAGCACTGATCGTTTGATGATGCCTCTCCTCAGCGAGGCAATTCTATGCTTGCAAGAGCATATCGCCTCTGCCAGCGACATTGACATGGCAGCCATCGCGGGCATCGGCATGAAGATGGGTGACGAACGCATGGGCCCTCTAGCCATGGCCGACAGGATAGGTCTCGATGTGGTGTTGGCCAAGCTGGAGGAGTTCAAGAAGCGATTGGGGCCGAGGTTCCACTCTGCTCGCTTGTTGCGCCTCCATGTACGGGCCAACCACCTGGGCGAGAAGACCGGTAGAGGATTCCTGGAACATGCGAGGTAATGGACATGAGCAACCGGGCGCCAATAGAGGTCTGAGCCAGGGGCCTCGAATTGCCTGAGGCACTTCGAAAAGGAGCGACAATGGCCGAAAGACAGTATGTGAAACGCAGCAAAGACGACCGAGTGGCTATCATCACCGTTGACAACCCACCGGTAAACATGCTGTCCGAACCTGTGGTGACCGACCTGCAGAGCGCACTGGAGGAGAGCTGGGCGGACGATGAGGTTAAGGTCGTCGTCATCACCGGCGGTGGGCAGATAGTCTTCGTTGCCGGCGCCGACATCAACGTCATACTGGAGCTTGGGACCCCGGCTGAGGCTAAAGAGATACTAATGCAAATCCATGAGTTCTTCCAGACAATCGAGAACTCGCCAAAGCCCATCATCGCTGCCATCAATGGGCACTGCCTAGGTGCCGGCCTGGAGATGGCCATGGCGTGTCACATGCGCATTGCCAATAACAGAGCCATGTTTGGACTTACCGAGATTACCCTGGGCATAATCCCAGGCTTTGGCGGCACCCAGCGACTCGCTCGACTGGTCGGCAAAGGCAAGGCACTGGAACTGATCCTCACCGGCGACAGGATCACCGGGGCTGAGGCAGCCAGCATAGGGCTGGTGAACAAGGCTGTACCTGGCACTGAGGTGATGAAGACCGCGGTAGGTCTGGCAAAGAAGATCGCGTCCTTCGGGAGGCCCTCTATCACTGCGGCCATCGAGGCTGTCAACGAAGGGCTGAGAGTGAGCCTGGCGAAGGCCTTGGAGATCGAGGCTGACAAGTTCTCTAGCCTGGTCGGCACGGAAGACATGCGTGAAGGCCTTACCGCATTCCTGGAGAAGAGACAACCCAAGTTCCAAGACAAGTAGAAGAGGATGTCGATGGACTTCGCCCTTACCGAAGAAGAGCAGATGTTCCAGGAGCTCTTCCGCGATTTTGCCCAGAATGAGGTGGCTCCCTTGGCCGAAACACTAGACAGGGAGGAGCGGTCGCCTCTGGAGACCTTGAAGAAGGCCGCAGAGATGGAATTCCTGGGCCTGCCTTTCCCGGAGCAATACGGAGGAGCTGGGATTGGGGCCCTTGCATACTGTCTCTTGGTGGAGGAGCTGGCCAAGGTCTGCCTTGCGACGGCTTGCTCCCTCGGCACCCACACCTCCTCTGGAGCCATGGTCATCTACTTGAACGGCACCGAGGAACAGCGAGCTAAGTACCTGGTGCCCCTGGCCAAGGGAGAGAAGGTAGGTGCTTTCTGCCTCACGGAGCCAGGCGCGGGCTCAGACATAGCTCAAATCCAGACTACCGCTGTGCGGGAAGACGACCACTACGTTCTCAACGGCACTAAGACATATGTCACCAACGGTGACATCGCTGAAGTCTTCACCGTCTTCGCCAGCACAGATCCCGAGGCCGGAGGCAACGGCATGACCGGTTTCATCGTGGAGAAGGGCTATCAGGGCTTCAAGGTGGGGCGTACTGAACGGACAATGGGCATTCGAGGGTGCTCCATCGCCCAGCTCTTCTTCGATGATTGTCGAGTTCCGCGGGAGAACGTCTTGGGAGGGAAGGACGAGGGACTAGGCAAGGGCGCTGAAGCCGCCTCGAAAACGCTGGATTTCAGCCGCCTGAGTATGGCCGCCACCTGTCTGGGTGCGGCGGAAGGAGCCATGGAAGCAAGTGTCAGGTTCGCCAAGGACCGAGAGCAGTTCGGGGCCCCGCTAGCGAAAAAGCAGGCCGTTTCCTGGATGATCGCAGACATGGCCACTGAGATCGAGGCGCTGCGGTATCTCGTCTACCGTACAGCCTGGGCTACGGAGCAAGGAGAGAAATACACCCGACTAGCCGCCATGTGCAAGCTCTCAGGCTCTGAAGTGGCATGCAGGGTCGCAAACAAGGCGGTACAGCTCCACGGTGGCGCGGGTTACATACGGGACCTTCCTATAGAGCGCATGTATCGCGACGCCCGCGTGACCCGCATTCTGGAGGGCACTAGCGAGATTCAGCGCTTCATCATCGCCTCCGACATATTCCGAGAACAAGACCTTCACCTGGAACCGTAGGTTGAGTGAAGTGGTGGGCGGCTTACCTTGGAGTCGCTGAATGAGGACTCTTGGATGCGGTGTATCTTCTGTGAGATAGCAGCCGGGCGGGCGGAGAGCGACACACTGTATCACGACGACGTGATAACCGCTTTTCGAGATCTCAAACCTCAGGCGCCAACTCACATCCTCATAGTCCCTAGCGAACATATTGCATCAATAGGAGACCTACACCGATCTGGCAACTCGTTGGTGGCCAGAATGCTCTCCACTGCCCACCATCTGGCGGAGGCCGAAGGAATAGCTGAGGGCGGTTATCGGTTGGTGATGAACACAGGTACTGAAGCAGGCCGGATGATAGATCACCTGCATCTTCATCTCCTCGGTGGGCGGCGGATGAGCCAGGAGACCATGGCTTTGCGGTTCCAGGATGGCTTGGGATAGCGACGGAGGGGGAAATTCAACATGGAGCTGCTGACGATCAAGATAGACAAACCAGAGGACTGCAATGTGATCCTTGGGCAGTCGCATTTCATCAAGACGGTCGAGGATCTCCACGAGGCCCTCGTCAATTCCGTGCCCAGTGTGAAGTTCGGCGTGGCGTTCTGCGAAGCCTCCGGGCCGTGTCTGGTCCGAGCCAGCGGCAACGACCCTGAGTTGACGAATCTAGCAGAAGATGGCGCTCTTGCTCTGTCCGCCGGCCACACCTTCATCATCTTCATCAAAGAGGCATATCCCCTCAACGTACTGGGGGCCATCAAGCGGGTGCCGGAGGTCTGCTCCATCTTCTGCGCCACAGCAAATCCGATCGAGGTCATCGTTGGCGAGACGGAGCAAGGGAGAGGTGTACTGGGTGTTATAGATGGGCTAAGGTCAAAGGGCATTGAGACCAAGAATGATGTGGCGGAGCGAAAAGACTTCTTGAGAAAGATCGGCTACAAGCTGTGACGGCATCCCGTTGCTGACCGGCTGCAGCAAGCCGAGCGGTCTTGGGGACAGAGAATGGGACTGAAAGAAAAACTGGAAAGCGACTTGAAGCAAGCCTTACGAACCAAGGATGAGCCACGAAAGCATCCTTCGGCTCGCGCTGGCGGCCATCAAGAACGCGGAGATAGCAAAAGGCACACAACTGGATGAAAATGAGCTGATAGCCGTTATGTCGCAACAGGCCAAACAGAGGCGGGAATCCATAGCGCAGTTCGCCGAAGGAGGTCGGCAAGATCTTGTGGCTCAAGAGGAGGAAGAGCTCAGGATCCTCATGGACTATCTGCCTCCCCAACTATCGGAGAAGGAGATCAGATCGCTGGCTCTCGAAGCGATCGATCAAGTGGAGGCCACAAGCCTCGCGCAGATGGGCGAGGTGATGAGGGTCTTGATGCCACAGCTGAAGGGCAAGGCTGACGGCCAGGTGGTAAGCGCGATAGTGAAGGGACTCCTCAGCCAGTTGGGATGACATTCCTGATGGATACCAGTTCGCCAGATAAGGGATGGAGCTAGTGATCATCATCGTGGAGCGCTTATCGGCGCTCCCTCGCCTAGCCGGATACCGTTGGTGATAGGCAAGCATGTCCTCAGGCCCACCTGACAA
>JAUWYD010000198.1 GCA_030616025.1 Chloroflexota bacterium | reverse complement strand
CCGCCCCTGGGAATCGAGCAGCTGTCCGGCTATTGTGCCCCTGGTGGGCAAAGGTCGTAGCCAGAGTTCAGGGTTCCGCGTGTCGTGATAGGTATTCTGGCCTACACGTACCTCAAGGTGCAGGTGGGGTCCTATGGCCACACCGGTCATACCTACTTCTCCAATGATGTCGCCTTCCTGGACCTGTTGCAGGAAGTGAACGTGGATCTGTGAGAGATGGCCGTACAGGACATACACTTTTTGACCATGATACTGCTGGTCCAGCTGAAGGATCACCAGTTGACCATAGAAGCCAACTCTCTCTCCATACACGCTTCGATCATCTGGGCCGGCCGCGATGACCCTGCCCTTGGCTACTGCGAGGACCGGGGTGCCAAAAGGGTTGGGAAAGTCGGCGCCGTGGTGGATACGGTACCTTCCTCCGGCCGTGGAACCGTACAGATAGAACCGGGTGGGCTCGTTGTTGTTTTCAGTCTTGAATAGACGGCCTAGCCAGTGGTGGTCCTGAGGTTCGATGATCTCTGGCGGCGGGGTGAAGGTAGAAGTAGGCACGGGAGTAGAGGTGGGAGTGCGCGTGGGCGTGGAAGTCGAAGTCGCGGCGGGGGTGGAGGTGGGCTGGAGGAAAGCAGCGATCGTATCCAGCGGCGACCGCATGAATACTACGGTTGCAGCCGCACAGGTCACAATCAGGCCTCCGCCCACGACGGCAAGGACTAGCTTGCCCCCCTTTGGTCCCTCCTGATGATAGCCACCAATCACGTCATCATTATATCACAGCCAAGAGGTCCCCAGCCACTTGTAGGGCTTGAAGAATGCCGTCAACTGTTGTAGAATAACGTGACGCTTGCGCACCAGGGAGAAGAGCATGACTGGTAAGATCGTGTCCTTGCAGGAGGCCCGTGCCATGAGGGAACGAGTGGTATCTCAGGGCGGGAAAGTGGTGTTCACCAACGGCTGTTTCGACCTCTTGCACGTAGGCCATGTGCGTTGTCTTAAAGAGGCTAGAAGACAAGGTGATTTGCTAATTGTGGGTTTGAACGATGATCAGTCAACGCGGCGGCTCAAAGGACCGGGGCGTCCCTTCATGGTGCAGGAGGACCGGGCGGAGATAGTGGCGGCGCTGGAAGATGTTGACTGTGTTGTCCTGTTCAGAGAGGCGACTGCAGAGAGGCTGGTAAGCTCGCTCATGCCAGATGTCTACGTGAAGGGGGGCAATTATGCGGTTGAGGAGCTGCCTGAGGCCAAGGTAGTGGCCGAGTACGGTGGCAATGTGCATCTGACGTCAGTCACCCAAGGCCATTCGACGACAGATCTGATCTCCACCATCGTCGCTCACCATCAGGGAGAGCGCAGGTGAACAGGGGCGGCGCCTCCGCGAATGGGACATCGCATGAGGAGGGAGCATCGCAAGCTGGCGAGGGCATAGGCATAGCTCATGCAGCCACCATTGTGGCACTCGGCAACGTGAGCAGCCGTGTCTTGGGCCTCGTCCGCGAAACAGTTATCTCGCACCTCTTTGGGGCCACCGGGGTGGTCAGTGCTTTTCGTGTAGCTTCCATTGTGCCGACGATGATCTATGACCTTCTCATAGGAGGTATGATCAGCGCCGCATTGGTTCCCGTTTTCAGCGACTACGCCGAGCCAGAGAACCGTCAGCAGCTATGGCGACTAGCCAGCGCCCTGTTCACCATAGTCGCTGTCGTTTTTTCGGCCATCGTCCTTGCTTTGGAGTTGGCTGCCCCTGCCGTGGCGTGGATGTTGGGTGGTGGCTTCAACCATTTCTTGCTTGCCCAGACGACTGCGCTTACGCGGCTCATCATGCCTGCGGTTCTCTTCTTGGGGTTGGCCGGGGCAATGACTGGGCTTCTGTATTCCCATAAACGCTTCGTCTATCCGGCCTTGGGCGCAAGCGTTTTCAACGCTGGCATCATAATCACGGCGTTGCTTCTGGCCGACAGAGTGGGGATCGCCAGTCTGTCCTTGGGTGTTCTCTTGGGCTCAATCCTGCAGTTGGCTATCCAGTTGCCTGGTTTGCGAGACTTGCAGTTTTCCTTTTCTCTGGATTTGTCTCACCCGGGTCTGCGGCGCATGGGTAGCCTCTACCTTCCAGTGGCTCTCGGTCTCATTGTCAGCCAAGTGGGAATCGCCATTGACCGAAATCTGGCCTCTCGCACTGGCGAGCAGAGCATCGCCTGGATGCAAAACGCCACCACGCTTGTTCAGTTTCCACTTGGGCTAGTGGCGGTAGCCATCTCCACCGCGGTCTTGCCATCGCTCACTCGCTTGGCGTCGGCAGCGGAGATGATGCGCTTCCGCCGCACGTTGGGGATGGGTTTGCGCACTGTCTTGCTGCTCATCGTCCCCGCCACCATAGGGCTCTTGGTGCTGGCAACGCCCGTAATCGCTCTGCTGTTCGAGCATGGTGCCTTTCAGCCCGATGACACGCAACGTACCGCGCAAGCCCTGCGCCTCTATCTCATCGGACTTCCTTTCGCCGCGATTGATCAAGTTCTGATCTTCGCCTTCTACGCTCGAAAGGATACTAAGACGCCCGTACTGGTGGGGGTTCTCGGAGTATTCATCTATTTAGCGGTGGCGCTAGTGTTGATTGCTCCCCTTGGAATGCTGGGGTTGGTGTTGGCCAACTCAGTTCAGTTGAGCAGCCATGCGCTACTCATGTTATATCTGGCACACCGCTCTTTTGATGGCCTTCGAGGTCAAGGGTTGGCGAGAACTGCCCTGAAAGTACTCGTGGCGTCGGCTCTGACCGGGTGCGTCGTATATCTGAGTGTGCCATATTTGGCCAGTATTGCAGGCCCTGGATCTCTCTGGGGGGAACCGTTGATTGTCGCGGGCGCCGCAGGGCTGGGTGTGAGCTGCTATGCTTTGCTGGTCTGGGCACTACGAGTCGAGGAGATCACCCAGATACGGGAGCTGATCACACCCAGATGGGTAGCCAGGATGAACGACGGCTCCTAGCAAGGGTTGAGCAACACCGGGAGGCTTCCGGAGGCTGAAAGCCCGCTTGACAATGCCGCGAGTATACATATAATTTTACATAAGAACCTGTTACCGCTTGGGACCTGTATCACCGAAGGATTGACTCATGAGCGACAAGTCTTCCGCTGATGACCTAACGATAGAGGAGTTGGAGGAACTCTTGGAGGCGAAGCGACGCGCCCGCGCCCTGGAGCGCTTCCGCCGTGTGGCGGGCGGTGAGGAGAAGGAGTCGAGATCCTTCATCTGGGCCAACGACGGATCAAGCGTGGACCCCTCCGACAGGGCGGCGCACAGCGTCAGAAGACAGTTCGCGCCGAGGGCTCCCTCTTCGCCCACACGTGATGGAGTACTCAGGGAGGAGGCGGCTGGTGTTGAGGGGATCTCATTCGAGGCAGTGAAGATCACCCCAGAGACTAGCCTGCTCGAGAAGGCTATCTCCTTTCTGGGAAGGATGAACAGAGGTTTCTGGAGCAGAGGCTTTCCCAGATTGCGAGATAGGCTGCTTCTGTTGCTGGAGCTGGCAGCTCTGGTGGGTCTGATCTTCGTGATCTTCAGTTCTCTGTCCAACCTGCAAGTTTTGAATAGAGAGGTGGCTGAGGCCTTGGAGTCTGAACAGCTAACCACTCCTGCGATGGAGCCCGTTGCTGTCCTGCCGGGTAGCAGTTTCCCGCCCGGAGCGGAGGAGAAGGTGCCCAATCCGTACCTACACCTGGTGGAGCCGGGGGCCTCCATTCCCATCCCGACTCCTGGGCCTCGACAGGCGTCCAG
>JAUWYD010000276.1 GCA_030616025.1 Chloroflexota bacterium | reverse complement strand
GATCGTCGTTGGAAAGCTTGGCTCAAGGCTCGAGAAGAAGGCACGGAGGTCAGCGCCTACAGCATGGCTGGCGTGACCGTGGAAGACGCCTAAGGAGGATAGACACCAATGTCGAAGTACATAGCAACCGCCGCCATTCGTGGCGCTAACAACATCGTTGAGGAAGCTGACCAATTGCTTCAGAAAGCTTTGGCGGAGAAGGGACCCGACACTCCGGTTCAATTCCCCAATACCGCCTACTATCTACCAGTCGTCTACGGCTTCACGGGGATGGAGGTCTCCAAGCTTGGGGATCTGCCGGCAGTAGTGGAGCATGCCAAGAAGCTTCTTCACCCGGTGCCCAGAGGCAGCTTGTGGACCCCGTACCTCGGCGAGGCCCTGGACTGTGGGGTGGCTACCCTTTTCGCCGAGGAAGCTATCATGGGGATGAAGTACGCCCTGGGGGAACAGCCCGAGAAGCTGGACGGGCATTCAGAACTGGTGACTGCTGGCGGGGAGGGATACTGCAACGGCCCCATCGATGACGTTCAGTTGCGTGCCTGGGGCATCCAGTTGGTGGATGGGCGTATGCCAGGCTTCTGTGCTCTAATCGGCTGCGCGAAGTCCAATGAAGTCGCGGTGCAACTCGTGCGCGAGCTGCAGCGCCGCAACATCCTGGTGTTCCTCAGTGGCAACGTGAACGGCCGGAGCATCATCCATCAGTTGCTGGAGGAGGGTGTGGAGCTGGGCTATGACACCTACATCATCCCCTTCGGCACTGACACTATCAGTACCATATACCCTCTAGGCTTCGCCACTCGCTCAGGCCTCACCTTCGGTGGCCTGAAGCCCGGCCAGGCCAGGGAGAATCTTATCTACAACAAGTTCCGCGTTTTCGCCTCTGCGTTGGCCCTAGGAGAGATTGATGACCTGAAATACGCCACTGCCGCTGGGGCCATCAGCTACGGTTTTCCTGCTATAGCGGATACCGTCATCCCCGAAATACTGCCCACCGGCGTGACCGAATTCGAGCACGTCATCTCCATGCCCTTCGACGACATAGAGGGTAAGGACGACCTGGAGCGGGCAGAGAAACTGATCCAGAAGTGTATCGAAGTACGGGGAGTCAAGGTCCAGATCGCCGAGATCCCGATTCCCGTCCCCTATGGCTCAGCCTTTGAGGGAGAGCGGGTGCGCAAGGACGACATGCGTGTCGAGTTTGGCGGCAAGAAATCGCGGGCCTTTGAGTATCTGCGGATGGTGGATCCCGATGACATCGAGGATGGAAAGATCGAGTTGGTGGGCCCTGATTTTGATGAGTTTGACGAAGGCGCGGCGATGGACTTGGGCATTGTCATCGAAGTAGCCGGCCGCAAGATGCAGAAGGACTTTGAGTCGGTCTTGGAGCGTCAGATACACTACTTCCTCAACGCGGCATCAGGTGTGCAGCACATTGGACAGCGCGACATCGCCTGGATACGCATCAACAAGATGGCCGCGGATAAGGGGTTCAGATTGGAACACTTCGGCGAGATCCTCTACGCCCGCTTCAAGGGCGACCCCTGGAACAGCATCGTGGACAAGGCGCAGGTGACGCTGATCACCGACCCTGAGGAGATGAAGAAGTGGCTCGAATTGGCTCGTGGGGTCTATAGCGAGCGAAACGTCCGGGTGGCAGGCCTGACTGATGAAACGGTAGAGGACTTCTACTCTTGCACCCTTTGCCAGTCCTTCGCTCCCACGCACGTGTGCGTCATCTCACCGCAGCGCCTGGGACTTTGCGGGGCCTATAACTGGCTGGACTGCAAGGCTGCCCACCAGATCAATCCCACGGGCCCCAACCAACCGATTCCCAAGGGCGAGAACCTGGATCCCCAGCTGGGACGTTGGAGTGGGCCTGAGGAGTTCGTGCATCAGCATTCCAACCAGGCCGTGGAGCACGTTACCATGTACTCGATCATGACCGACCCCATGACTGCTTGCGGTTGTTTCGAGTGTATGGTGCTCGTCATCCCAGAGGCCAATGGCGTTATGATAGTCTCACGAGAGGATCCGAGCATGACGCCTGCTGGCATGACCTTCTCCACTATGGCCGGTATGTTCGGCGGTGGCCTCCAGACTCCTGGCGCCATGGGGGTGGGCAAGTACTACCTTACCAGTCCCAAGTTCATCTCCGCGGACGGTGGGTTCAACCGTGTCGTGTGGATGTCCTCATTCCTCAAGGAAAGCATGCCTGAGGAGTTCAAGGCGGTCGCCGAGAGGGAAGGCACACCTGACCTCATTGATCGCATCGCCGACGAGCGCGAAGTGATGACGGTCGAGGAGCTGCTTCCTTGGCTCGAAGAGCATAATCACCCCGCACTGACGATGGACCCGATAATGTAGTAGCGTGGTCGCGAGGGGTGGTCCGCGGCATTTGGCCGACCACCCCTCAGAGCATCGTCTTTGCCTCTCGCTGGGGGGCACAAAGGAACTCATAGCATGAACCTGGAAGGAGTAGCAATAATGGCTGTTGCGGTGGAGATCCCGAAGAAGAAATGGACGGGTCAGGTAAGGGAAGTTGCCCTGGGCGCCACGGAGGCCGAGGGCGGTACCCGCAGCAAGACCGTGACCGTGGGCGGTGAGAGTACACTGCCCTTTCTTGATTTTGAGGCCCTGATGCCCAACCCTCCGCGCATAGCGGTTGAGATTCAGGATCGTGGGCCCAGCGATTGGTCACCTATCCTGATGGATGTTTGGGGAGAAGCCATGAACGACCCTGCAGCCTGGGCCAAGGCGGTGCAGGACCTGGACGTGGACCTTCTACTGTTGAAGATCAGCCCTACCGACTCCGAAGGCAACGAGACTACGGCAGAACAGGCGAGAGCCGCAGTGAGGACAGTCCTCGACGCGGTGGGACTGCCCCTAATCGTATTCGGACCCGCGCAGACAGAGCTGGATATCGAGCTTCTGGTGGCGGTCGCCGAGGAAGGGGCCGGAGA
>JAUWYD010000121.1 GCA_030616025.1 Chloroflexota bacterium | reverse complement strand
TGTCACCATTTCTTCTATCACGTGTGGGGCGTATCCCAGTCCCTCCAGCATCCGCGTCCTCACCAACTCCACCTTATCTAGGTACGCTGAGAAGAGGAGGAAAGCAGCCAGCGCTGCGGAGCCGATGGCGTATCCCTTGGTCAGTGCCTTGGTAGTGTTCCCAGCCGAATCCAGCGCGTCGGTGCCGCGACGGATCTCCTCGGGCGCTCCTGACATCTCCACGATGCCTCCAGCATTGTCGGCGATGGGCCCGAAAGTGTCCATGGCTAGGACATAGGCGCAGGTCATGAGCATGCCCATGGTCGACACCGCAGTGCCGTAGATGCCCCCGACAGTAGAGCTAATACCAAGCAACCCGCTGGCCTGGGCCCCAGCCCAGAAGGATCCGATCAACGCGATTGAGATCACGATCACCGGGGCTGCCGTGTTTTCGAAAGCGATACCCAAGCCGGCAATGATATTGGTCGCTGCACCCGTCTTGGACTGCTCAGCCATGAATCTGACTGGACGCCACCGATTGCCTGTGTAGTACTCGGTGATAGCCACGAAGGCTACGCTCGTTAGGAGCCCAATGAAGCCGGCGATGAAAAACCACCACCAAGTTGAACCGAGCATGAGATAGGTGCAGGCGGCCAGTCCCACCACTGAGATGATGAAGGTAACCGCATAGCCACGGATGAGAGGGTTGATGGGGTCTTCGCCCTTTCGCAACCTTACAGATACCAGCCCCACCATGGAAGCGATCAGGCCCAACGCTCGGACCACAAGGGGGAAGAAGATCCACGAGTCGTACCCTGTGACTTTGGCCAAGGCCACGCCCAGAATCATCGCACCGATGTTCTCTGCCACGGTGGATTCGAAGAGGTCTGCGCCTCGACCGGCGCAGTCGCCCACGTTGTCCCCTACCAGATCAGCCACTACCGCGGGGTTGCGTGGGTCGTCCTCGGGGATACCTGCCTCAAGCTTACCGACCAGGTCGGCACCCACATCGGCGGCCTTCGTGAAGATACCTCCCCCAAGCTGGGCGAAGAGGGCCACAAAACTAGCCCCAAACCCGAAGCCGACGATGATGAATGGCGCATCGTGGGGCGTGGTCCCCCCACCATACAGGTAGAAGATAGCCGCCACCCCCAACGAGCTCAGGGCAACCACGAAGAAGCCGGAGACCGCCCCTCCTCGAAGGGCAACGATCAGAGCTTCGCCCACGCTCCGCCCGGCTGCGCTGGCACATCTGGTGTTGGACTTGACTGCCACATACATCCCGATGATGCCCGAGACTGCCGAACACGCGGCTCCGGCGAGAAAGGCAACCCCTGTACGCACGGCTAGTTCCACGACGTTGATCTCCACCTCGGGAAACCGCTCAAAAAGAGCGATAAGACCACCAATGACTAGGGCAGTGATCACAGCAAGTATGGTGATCGTGGTATACTGGCGCTTGATGAAGGCTACCGCTCCTTCGTGGATCATGGCGCCCACTTCCTGCATCTTCTGGGTACCCGTGTCTCGACGCAATACGTCCCAGGCCAGATAGATGGCGAAAAGGATTGCGGCCACCCCGCAGACAGGTACTACCCACATTAGATTCAGAGTCATATCCAGCTCCTTGGATCATGCATAGTGTAGGGTAGGGCCACAGAGCCCAGCCCGGTCAAAAACGGTAGTATTCTAGCACAGAAGATGCGTGCTAGCAAGCTCTGTCAAAGGCTCACCTTGTGTCTGTCGGCGCCCAGGTGCTTGCTAGTCTGGCATCCCGCGAGACTCGATGCTACCCGGGGCCCCGACGAGTGCCAGGGGTCACCGCTGCAGAAAGCTGACGACTATTGATAACATACACGTATCTATTGCTGGGACGGGGGACTAGTGCTATAATAACGGGGAGCTAGCTTAGGAAAGGGGGCCCCCTATTATGCCTCGTGAAACCTTTGATGAACAACTCAAGGAGCTGGAGCAGGAGCTTTTGGCAATGAGTGAGCTCGTTGACAGAGCTATTGATCGGAGCGTCAAAGCCCTTGCCGAAAGGGACATCGAGCTCTCTCGGCAGGTGATAAAGGATGACGAAGCCATCAACCAAGTCCAGCACGACATCGAAGAGAAGTGCCTGGTACTCATTGCCACCCAGCAGCCGTTGGCTAGCGACCTGCGAGTGATCTTTGCCGTCGCCAACATAGCAACGGAGTTGGAGAGGATGGCAGACCACGCAAAGGGGATTGGACAGATCGGTGTCTTGATGGGTCCTCGTGAACCCCTCAAGCCGCTGATAGATATCCCTCGTATGGCCGATAAGGGACGCTGGCTGCTTGAGCGTGAGTTGGAAGCCTTCGTCAACCGTGACGTGGAGCTAGCCAGAAGCTTGGGAGCCGAGGACGACGAGATTGATCGGCTATATGACCAGGTGTTTAGGGAGTTGCTGATCTTCATGATGGACGACCCACGGACCATCACTCGGGCCACCTATCTGCTTTGGGTGGCTCACAATCTGGAGCGGATCGCCGACCGGGCGATCAACATGGGCGAGCGTGTGGTCTTCTTGGTCACAGGCAAGATCGAAGAGCATAACGTGTAGAGAGGTGGAGTTGTGATGGACACCAAGGAAGCCACCGAACTATTGAGCTGGCTAGAGGAGGAGCGCCGACGGGACAAAGCTCTTCTAGCCGAATTGCAGAAGAGGGTTGACCAACACGAGGACCAATTCTCCAGCACTATCGACAGAATGGGGAATCTTGAGGAAAGCTTGGCTCAGACCTCTGCCGAGTCGGCTAGAATGTCTCGATTCCAGCACGCTCTGCAGCAGTTCAAAGACGACATCCTATTGGAGTTGGAGCGGTGGCAGGAGCGGTTGCGTAAGGAAAGTGACCAGAGAGAGGAGCTTCTACGAAGGGAAAGGAAAGATCGGGTCAAGGCTGTGGCTGGCTTGGAGGAGCGGATCGAAGAAGCCCTGGAGCTGCAGCGTTCAGTCCAGACTCAGCAGGCTGAGATTCAACGATTGAGCAAAGTGACGTCCGCCCTGAAACTGCAGCAAGACGAGGCGCTCAAGGAGGGAAGGGAACAGAGAGAGAGGTTGCTGGCATTCAGGGAGGCAGTGAATAGGAGTGAAGGGAGGCTGTCAGAGCTCCTGCAAGAGGGGGAGGCGCAGAAGGCGAGGTCGGAGAAGATCAAGGAGAAGCTTGAGTTTCTGGAAGGCTGGGCGGAACGAGAGGGGCAGCAGACGGCGGATCTGCAAGCCTTTGGTGAGCAGCTGAGAGAGGAGCAAGCCCAGCTGGTCGGGGAGTTGCGGACCATTGACGACCGGCGCAAGAAGCAGATAGCCGGGTGGGCCAAGGAGATGCGAACCTGGCGGGACGAAGGCGAAAGGCTCAGGGAACAGTTGACGCTTAGCGGGAAGCAATACAGGAGTGCGGAGAGGATGCTGACTGCCCTGGATCAGCTGAAGATCCAGCTGGAGAAGGACCGGGACGCGCTGCAGCACATGGAGCGGACGGCAGAGGAACGCCAGAGACAACAGCTGGAGGACTGGCGAAAAGAGAATGAGATGCTCTGGCTGAGGAATGAAGAGAGGTGGCAGCAACTGAGCGAGGAGAATTCAAAGCGGGACGACCGCACAGCGTTGCTATGGGAATCCAACGTAGCACACCTTCGGCGCCAGGTCGGGGAGGTGGAGAAGTGGATGAAGAACGTGGAGAAGCACCTCACTCGTCCTAGCAGGTAGGGACCATGAGCCAGCCGATTCGAACCATCGGTACGGCGGGGCACGTTGACCACGGCAAGTCTGCTCTGGTCAGGGCGCTTACCGGCATAGATCCTGACCGGCTCAAAGAGGAGAAGGAAAGGGAGATGACCATTGATTTGGGCTTCGCTTGGTTGACCCTGCCCAGCGGTGCTGTGGTGAGCATGGTCGACGTGCCGGGCCACGAGAGCTTCATCAAGAACATGTTGGCTGGCATAGGCGGCATAGATGCTGCCCTCTTCGTAGTAGCGGCCGATGAGGGGGTAATGCCCCAGACGCTCGAACATCTGGATATCCTCGATTTGCTTCAATTGAAGCACGGATTGGTGGCGATCACGAAAGTGGATTTGGTTGAAGATGACGAGTGGCTGCAATTGGTCACTGACGACATTGCCAAGCTATTGAGGGCTACCACGCTGGCTGAGGCGCAGATAGTCCCAGTGTCGGCTGAGACGGGCCAAGGCCTTCCCACCCTCGTGCAGAAGCTTGATGAGCTTCTGAAACGGGTACCTCCCAAGAGGGACACGGGGAAGCCCCGTCTTCCTATTGACAGGGTATTTGTCATGGCTGGTTTCGGCACGGTTGTCACAGGGACGCTGATTGATGGGAGCCTGGAGGTCGGCGAAGAGGTTGAGATATTGCCTTCTGGCCTGAGGACCCGCATCCGTGGCCTGCAGACACACAAGCAGAAACTCGATGCAACCAAGCCGGGCGGCCGCGTGGCGGTGAACCTGGTGGGCTTGAGCAGTGACCAGTTGCGACGAGGAGACATATTGACAGCGCCGGGGTGGCTGAAGAGCAGCAGGTTGATAGACACCCGACTCCGGCTGCTGGATAGAGCGCCCAGGCCGCTCAAGCACAACGTGGAAGTCGAGTTCTACAGCGGCGCGGCCGAGATCATGGCTCGCACGCGTTTGCTGGGAGACGAGGTGATAGATCCCGGCGGGGAGGGTTGGGTACAGTTTCGCCTGGCTTTCCCCACTGCAGTGGCTAGGGGGGATCGCTTCATCATTCGACAGCCTTCGCCCAGCCTGACTATAGGCGGAGGGGTGGTTGTCGACGCCTATCCTCGGCGGCGTCATCGCCGGTTTGGTCCGTCAGTGATGCAGCGTTTGGAAGCATTATCTCTTGGCACGCCGGAAGAAGTTCTGCTGCACGGTTTGGATGGGGTCCGACCTCGACGGGCTGGGGAGTTAGTCAAGGACAGCGGGCTGACCGA
>JAUWYD010000203.1 GCA_030616025.1 Chloroflexota bacterium | reverse complement strand
TGCTTCCGATAGAAGACGTGCATTGCGCGCCAAAACTCATGGCGAGCCTTTTCCGGATTCTGGTCACTCGCCTGTCTCTTGTAGTGAAGCACCGTGACCTGAGGATAATAGTAGACTTTCCAGCCAGCTTCCTTGGCGCGGAGGGCCCAGTCGAGATCCTCAGCGTACATGAAGTACTCCTCGTCGAGATCTCCCACTTGCTCCATCACGTCTCTCCTGACCATCATGAAAGCCCCCACCACCGAGTCCACCTCCGCCATCTCATCGGGGTCCAGATAGGTCAGATTGTACTGGCCAAACCGCTTGCTGTTCGGAAACAGGCGGCCTAGGCCAAAGAGTTTGTAGAAGGAATTCTCAGCCGTCGGAAAGCTGCGCCGGCATGCGAGGTCCAACCTGCCATCAGCCATCACCAGCTTAGGCCCCGCCATTCCAGCCTCAGGGTGAGCATCCATGAAGGCAAGCATGTCCCTCAAAGCGCCAGGTGGTACGACGGTGTCAGGGTTAAGGAGAAGATGGTACCGAGCTTGAAGGCGGCGAAGCCCCAGATTATTGGCGCAGGCATAGCCTCGGTTGATTTCGCTTTCGATCAAATGGACCTGCGGAAACTCCTCGCGGACCATGGCAGCGCTATCATCTTCAGAGCAATTATCCACCACGATGATCTCGAAGGCAAACTCACCTTCGCTGCCATACACCGATCTCAGGCAATCGCGCAGAAGATCCCTCGTGTTCCAGTTGACGATAATGATTGAGAGATCAAGCAATTGGATTCACCATGGACTGACCACCCGGGTGAAATCGATTCGCCAGACAGCGTATCCAAGATCAAAGACCACAGTGCAAGGCCCCAGACAAGACACTAGTCCTCAGCGGAGGCTTCCTCCCCCTCCAGTTTTCCAAGAGTCATCAACAACATCTGGAGCATGACTGGTTCGGGCACCATTCCGTCCACGAACTGGGTCTGATTGATGACCGTGCGTGGCACTGCCCGTACCTGATAGTTTATGGCCAGCTGAGGAAACTCCGTGGCTTCGACCATATCAGCCGTAATGTGGTCGCTCTCCACCGCCAATCTGTGCGCCAGCACGACCGTGCCAGGACAATGTGGTCAAGTGGGGGTGACGAACACCTGGAAATGGACTGGCTCGTCTATCTCTGCCAGCGCCTCCTTTGTAGTGTCGGACAGTCCCGACTGCCCGGTCGACACAATCTTGATCGCCTCTATCAGAGCAGTGAACTCGTACCCAGCGGGGATGCCATAGAAGCGAACGCCGAAGTCCTTCTCACCCACAACGGCGATGGCGGGTATCTTGTCTATCCCGTAGTCGTCAGCCTTATCCTTGTCAGTGACGAAGTTGTATACGACCGCGTCCACCTTGTCGGAAAGAGAAGCTATCTCCTCAACGAGGTCACGCGTCTCGGCGCAAAACTCACACTCGATGGTCTGGGTGAACATGACCAACTGTACTGAGCTTGCGAGTCCCTCCAGTTGTCTACTGACTTCCTCCCTATCCTCTTGCTTCAGCATAGGCATGGCAATCCCTCCTTCTCCGAGAGATGTGGTCTGCTACGAAGAACCTGCCCTAGTTTTCCTTCCCAGTGCCCAGAAGTTGGGCATGAAAATCAGACGCTCTCCCTCCTCCAACGCCATCCACGCCTTTTCTCGATATTCGCGAAGCTGCGCTTCGTCCGCAACATTGGTGAGTGTCTCGAAGATGAAATCCCATTCTGCTTCAAACTGTTCCCGCAGCTGGCGGTCATCCCAAATCGAAGGGATCACCCCGGTCCGGACATCCAAGCCAGCCATAGAGAACAGAGCCTTCAAGCGCCGGCCTACGCGGGGATGAGCGCCCTCGCGGCGCAGGGATTCCTCCATCAAGGGCCCCAGAGCGATGTCTTCAGGGAAGTCTATACGCCCTCCGTAGTCGGGCTCAGTGGTAGCCAAGACCATACCACCTTCCCTGACGACGCGAGTCATTTGCTCCACGGCGAGCGCCGGGTACTCCGTCCACAGCAACAAGAAACTGCAGATCACGAGATCGAAGGTCTCCGGTGGGAACGGCAGGCAGTGAGCGTCTCCCACCGTCCACTGCACTTCTTTGACCCTACCCGCCGCGTAGGTGATCATGGCTGGATCCAGGTCCAAGCCAGTCACCCGGCCGTCGGTTCTCCGCGCCACCTCCTGGGTGACTACACCGGTACCGCATCCCACATCCAGAACCGCCGTCGCCCTCCGCAGCCCCGCCTGGCGGTAGAGGCGGGAGCGGATGCCTCGGGTCCAACGCGCCTGGCGGATGAACTGCCGATTCCATTCCTCAACTGTGAGGCTCACCGTCGCTGCTCCATGCAACTGAGCCAGAATACTCACTCGGACGACCAGACAGCGGGCAGGCCGATCTCAGAACTGTGTCTGAAGTTCACCCTGCCACAGACCAAATCCTAAGCTGCTGTCGAGCTGCTCTCCACGCAGAGAGTACCCTTGTTCACCAAGTACAGGGGACAGCCACCGCCGCACAAGGGTAGGTCGTCGCAGGAGTGGCATTTCTCCATCACCCATTCCCTGTTCCTGATGGCTACCACGTCACGATGGTTCCAGATACTCTCCCAGTCGTCCCGCAGTATGTTCCCCAGGCTCGAGTAGTAGCTCTGGCAAGGGATCGCGTCGCCGTTTGGTTCGATGCACATGTTGTACCTGGCGGCCGTGCAGAACTTGGCTCCCAACTCCAGTTCGACTGGATGGAACTCGCAGTACTGGGTAGGCGTGTACCAGATCAGTCTCATGCCCTCAGACATCGCCTTGTCCCGCACCCTGACCATGAGCCCCTCCAGCTCCTCCTCCGGAATGCCAATGCCACTGGACGGGCCCCTGCCAGTATAGATCAGACTATTGCAGGCAAACGTCTGGATGCCGAGTTCGGCCAGGAAGTCTATTGTCTCCTCGATGTCGGGGCCATTCAGGGTGGTGAGGGTAGTGTTTGTGATAGTATAGACGTCGGTCGCGACAGCGTTCTTGATGCCGTGCACCGTCTGCTTCCAGGAATCGGCGCCAACCATACCGTTGTGGATCTTCTCGTCATGGGACTCCAGGGTAATCTGGATGTGGTCCAAACCGGCCTCAACCAGTTCCTGAAGATAGTGCTCGTCGGCGAGCTTGATCCCATTGGTCAGGACCCCGGACACCAACCCCACGTCCTCCGCGTGCCGGATCAACTCGGCCAGATCGGGGTACAGAGTAGCCTCGCCCCCAGTAAAGACGACGTGAGGTATCCCCAGGTCCCATAGCTTCTCGATCACTTGTTTCCACTCTTCCGTGCTCAGGCTTTCCATGTCCCTCTCGCGACCAACGTAGCAGTGCCCACAGTCGGCGTTGCAACGATAAGTCAGCGCCAGATCCATACGATAGGGCGCCGAGACGGGTGTATCGAAGGGCTCGATCCGCTCCACATCCAGGTAGGAGATGGGGCAGATGTCATCGGTGATGGCCAGAGTGAGGATGGTGTCCCTGAGGCGCTCGTGATCCTTCCGCGCCCTGTCTGGCGGGACCTTATACCGCCGCCGTATCTCCTTGACAGCCGTATCGACGTCCTTGTCCTCCAGGATCAGCTTGGCGTGCTCAGTCGCGGTCTGATTGAGGTGCAAGACTTTCGCAGCGTTGATCACCAG
>JAUWYD010000217.1 GCA_030616025.1 Chloroflexota bacterium | reverse complement strand
ACTGGCAGTCCTTGCAGCCAATGGAGAAGGACTACATGGTGTTCGTTCACATCGTGGACGCTGCAGGCAGGATTTGGGGGCAGCAGGATAGCATGCTCGTGGCTGGGGAAAGGCCCACTAGTTCGTGGGAACTGGGCGAGCTCATCGAAGATCAGCACCAGCTGACAATAGATGTCGCGGGACCAAGGGAGGGATACACCATTGAGTTGGGTGTGTATGATCGCAGCGCTGGTGAGAGGTTGCCGGTCTCCAGCGGTGCCACTGCAGTTATCATAGACTGAGAGCGGCTGCGCCCTTTCTTCTGTGTAGGGGATTGTGTTGAGGAAGATCAAGGGTTTCGACACCAACGTCATTTTGGTCATGGCGCTTGCTGTGTTCGCCATCGGACCGCTCTTTCAACCTGGGTTCTTCTGGGGCGCTCATGACGCACGCCACAGTGTATACTTTCTTTACGAGTTCGACCATTCCATTCAGGAAGGGATATTGTATCCCCGTTGGTCCCCTGATATCACCTTTGGGTATGGTTATCCTTTATTCAACATCTACAGCCCTTTGGCCTTCTATCTTGCCGAGGTGCTGCATCTGCTTGGTCTGGACCTTGTCTCGGCGATCAAGATGGTCTTCGCCCTTGGTTTCGTGCTCTCTGGATTGACCATGTATCTCTTTGTACGGCGGCTGATGGGTCGCTGGGCGGGTCTGGTGGCAGGCCTGGTATATGTCTACGTTCCGTATCACATTGGCGACGTTTACGTGCGGGGAGCCTTTGCCGAATCGGTAGCCTTGGTCTTCTTTCCCTTGATCCTCTGGAGTTTCTATGAGACAGTGGAGAATCCTCACCCAGGAGCCGTGCTAGCATCCGGGCTGTCTTATGCCGGGCTGGTTCTCTCGCACAACGGGCTCCTCTTGCTGTTCTCGCCCTTCTTGGGTATCTACCTCGTTTTCCTGGTGCTCACCAGAGCCCGGCAGGACGTACGGGTTAAGTCCACGTCGAGCGGTGAGCGGTGGATCCAAGCAGCCAAGGCTGCGGCACGGCGGTCCTGGATGCCTTTGACGGGGCTGCTACTGGGCCTCGGCCTGAGTGCCATCTTCTGGCTGCCGATGGCCGTGGAGTTCAAGTATGTGCGGTTGGACCAGTGGCTGGGCGGCTACTACGACTATCGAGACGATTTCGTCTACTTCTTCCAGTTCTTTTCTCCGTTCTGGGGCCATGGTCTGAGTCGACCTGGGCCCAGCGATGAGCTACCCTTTCAGATAGGGGCAGTCCCTCTTGTTCTGTCGATCCTCTCCTTGGCAGCTTTGGCACGGATCAGAGATCAGATGCGCCGACGGATGGTCGTCTTCTTCCAGGGATCTCTGCTGGTGATTGTGTTCTTGATGTTGCCTGCCTCGGCCTCCTTCTGGGAACTACTGCCCATCGTAATCTTCGCCCAGTTTCCGTGGCGCTTGCTGGCATTGATGATGCCCTGTGTTGCACTACTGTCTGGCTCGGTGATGGTTGTCAAAGAAGGAGACGATGAGCGTGCGTCGGCCGTCGCAACCTGGGCCCTGGTTGGCCTGGTAATCTTTGGAAGCTTTACCTATCTCTCACCTCAGATAATAAAGCCGGCCGAGGGACCAGTCTCCCTCGAAGCAATGATGCGTTTCATGCAAAGCAGTGATCAGATGACCGGCTCGGTGGCCTGGACTCACGAGGTGCCCAGATGGTCATCATTTGCAGAGTACGTGATCAACGAAGGGCAACCTCCAGACGTGAAGGTCGACCTGGAGTCTCTGCCCAGACCGAGAAGGCGGTTGGCCGTTGACCTACAGGATACGAGTACCATTTCTCACGAGTTGTGGGTCCACGCCGAAGAGGATGGAAGAATCATCTTCAACATCTTCTATTACCCCGGCTGGCGAGCCTATGTGCTCACCGGAGCGGACGGCGAGATAGACAGGGAGTTGGAGGTATTGCCCCACGGTAGCCTAGGGCGGGTGTCGGTGTGGGCCCCGGTGGGAGAGTACTATCTACTATTGCGCTTCGAGAACACCACGGTGCGGACCGTGGGTGAATGGTTGTCATTGCTCAGTTTGTCAGCCGTGTTCGCTGTCTTGGCGTGGCAAGAATATCGGCGCAGGAAGACAAGAGGCTAGAGGGTTCTTCATGGTGGAAGGCCGCCGAAAGGGACTGAAGGACGCCCTCCAGAAGCTCACCAACCGTGTCAGCTGGAATGTGCTTCTGATCGTAGCGCTGTCCACGTTCGCCTGGGCTCCCCTCGTGGGTCCTCCTTACTTCCTCAACGCGCACGATGCTCCTCACAGCATCTTCTTCCTGAACCAGTTTGACCAGGCAATCAGAGATGGTGTGCTCTACCCGCGCTGGGGAGTAGATTTCGCTCTAGGCTACGGCTACCCACTATTCAACATCTACTCTACGCTGGCCTTCTATGTGGCCGAGGCGTTTCACCTATTGGGCGCAGGTCTAACGGCTGCTGTGAAGCTGACGTATGGCCTTGGCTTCATCATCTCTGGGCTGACTATGTACGCCTTTGCCAAGAGGATGTTTGGCGCGGGAGCAGGTGTGCTCGCCGCCGTCGTCTATGTCTTCGTTCCCTATCGTCTACTCGACATCTATGTGAGATCTGCCTTTGGCGAGTTCTTTGCCTTCAGCTTTCTGCCCCTGATCCTGCTGCTCTTCCACGACTTGGCAGAACGGCGATCCTGGCGGCATGTTGCTCTAGCAAGTCTGGCCTACGCTGGCCTTTTTCTTACCCACACAGCTACCGCTCTTATCTTCACTATGCTGTTGGTACCCTACGTGGTCTTCTTGATCTTTTCCAGGCTCCGCATTGGCCGGGCGGAGTGCCTGCGGGCGGCGGGAATGTGCTTGGCAGCAGCGGTCGTGGCCCTGGGGCTTAGTTCCATCTTCCTCTTGCCGATGTTGGCTGAAAAGGGATATGTCGTAGAGACGCAATGGACTCAGGGTAGTTTCGGCTATGCCAAGCACTTCGTGTACCCTTCGCAGCTTTTCTCGCCCTTCTGGGGATATGGGTACGCGGGAGAGGGCTTGCAGGACGCGATGTCCCTGCAAGTGGGGATGGCGGCCACAACACTGGCCTTGGTAGGGGTGGTCTCTTCTCTGATGGAGGAAGTCACGAACAAAGGGCACGTACTGTTCTTCCTCGTCGCCTCTCTCGTCACGGTTCTGGCCATGATGCCAGTCGCCTTGCCCATTTGGGAGATCCTCCCGTTGGCGGCTTTCGTACAGTTCCCCTGGCGCCTGTTGGGCCTGGCCGCTCTGACCACGTCTTTCTTGAGTGGCACGGCCGCCCACTCCCTTGGGGAACGACCACTAAACGTGCAAGGCCGCTTGGACCCTCGCTTGGGAGTTCTGCTGTTGGTGGTTATCTTGGCAAGCTACGCGTATACGTTGCCCGAGTACACCGCACCGTCTCCGCGGTCGGAGCAGCCGGTCGCCGTCATTGATTTTGAGTCTTTCTATCCTCCGGACCGGGTGGGGATGACT
>JAUWYD010000364.1 GCA_030616025.1 Chloroflexota bacterium | reverse complement strand
TTGTGCTGTCACAGTAAATGGGGGTAAACAAGTCAGCTTTGCAGGGAGGTGAAACAGATGGCAGTCTCAACTTTGGCAGTACCTTCGATGTACGCCGACCACCACGTAACGGCGGTACGGAAGGCGCTGAGCGGCTTGCCGGGCGTGCAAGACATTGAGGCCAGCGCCGCTTTCAGACAAGTCACCGTCAAGCACACCAAGAAGGCGACCAAGAAAGCTCTCGCCGAGGCTCTGGAGAAAGCGGGCTATCCGGCCGGTGAAGAAGAGCCGGTAGAGGAGGTACCCTCGCACTTGGGAGATCCATCATGGTATGAGTGCGCTCCGCGCTCCACCAAAACCGACCCGGCCGATCTTGAGATGTCCGGTGACTTCCGAATGTACTAGTCTTGAGAGGCATTTTCAACATGCCCTTCTCGGTGTTGTCCTGAAAAGGGATGAATCTACGGTGAGTGAGAGGAGAGCCAAATGGCAAAAAGCGACAAGACTATTGATCCCGCAGCCAAAGCCATGTTGGAGAAAGCTGCGGAACTAGAGATCACCACAGCTTTCGACCGGGTGGATGAAATGAAACCCTGCCCCATTGGCGCCAATGGTACTTGCTGCAGGAATTGCGCCATGGGACCATGTCGACTGACCAAGGAAGGTCAGGTAGGTGTCTGCGGCGCGACGGTGGACACAGTAGTGGCCAGGAATCTGGCTCGTGCTGTTGCAGCCGGATCCGCCTCGCACTCGGATCACGGCAGGGACCTGGCCTTCGTTCTCCACGGAGCAGCCACTGGCGAAGCCCCAGGATACCAGATCAGAGATGAGTTCAAGTTGGCAGAGGTCGCCCGTCACCTGGGTGTAGAAACCGACGGCCGAACGAAGGAGGAAATCGCTACTGACGTGGCCGAGAAGGCGCTAGCCGAGTTCGGCAAGCAGTCGGGCGAACTCCTATACTTGGCTCGAGCCCCCAAGAAGCGGCAGGAGCTCTGGCGTGAGTTGGGCATCGCGCCCCGGGGCGTAGATCGGGAAGTGGTCGAAGTTCTGCACCGCACGCACGCCATGAACGACCAGGATCCTGACCACATTCTTGATCAGGCAATGCGCGCGGCTCTGGGAGACGGCTGGGGAGGGTCCATGCTAGCCACGGATATCACCGATATCCTGTTCGGCACTCCCAGCCCGTTGGTCACTCAGGTGAACCTCGGCGTATTGAAGAAGGACGCGGTCAATCTAATCATTCATGGGCATGAACCTACTCTGTCAGAGATGCTCGTCGTTGCCGTCAGGGACCCCGAGATGATTGAGTACGCAAAGGCCAAGGGGTCAAATGGCATCAATGTCGCTGGCATCTGCTGCACCTCCAACGAAACGCTGATGCGGGAAGGTGTCCCATCAGCTGGTAACTTCCTGCATCAGGAACTCGCCATTCTCACAGGCGCCGTGGAGGCTATGGTGGTGGATATCCAATGCATCATGCAGGGGCTGACAGGTGTGGCGGAGAATTTCCACACCAAGATAATAACCACTTCACCCAAGGTGATGGTTCCGGGCGCCCTGCACATAGAGTTTGACGAGCACCGTGCTCCCGAGATTGCCAGAGAGATCGTCAAGACCGCGATTGACAACTTTGCGAACCGTGGGCCGACCTACATCCCTGACATCCAGGAGAACATGGTACCGGGTTTCTCTCACGAGTACATCCGTTATATGTTGGGCGGTCACTACCGCGGCTCCCTGCGCCCCCTCAACGACGCCATCATGGCTGGCCGTCTGCGGGGTGTGGCCGGGGTAGTAGGGTGCAACAACCCCCGCGTAGTTCAAGACCAAGGACATTTCGATGTGGTCAGCGAGCTGCTGAAGAACGACGTTCTGGTCGTGCAGACCGGCTGTGGGGCTCTGTGCAACGCCAAGTATGGCCTTCTCCAGGGAGAAGCCCTCAAGTACGCGGGGCCCGGCCTTCGGGAGATCTGTGAGACGGTGGGCATACCCCCGGT
>JAUWYD010000036.1 GCA_030616025.1 Chloroflexota bacterium | reverse complement strand
CTGACCCATCTCGGGATCGGTGACGAACAGCAGACCGCTCATCCCCCACACGATGTGAGGGCTGTCAAGGGTGTTGGCTCCTGAGACGCGCCACTGCCTCACGTACCGACCCTCTTTGTCCAAGACCTGTAACCTGGCATTCTCGCTGTCAGCGACGTACAGGTTCCCAGCGTCGTCAACGGCCACGTCGGTCGGCTGGTTCAACTCGCCGTCGCCGGAGCCAAACGACCCATACCGGGCCACAAGCTGGCCTTGAGGCGATACCTTCAGCACCACACTGCCCCCGGTGTTGGCGATGTACACGTACCCCTCTTGGTCCACATCCAGACCTCGTGGGTCGAAGAACCCCAAACCCGCTCCCCATTCGCTCCGGAGTTCCCCTTCAGAAGAGAAGATGAACAGTTTGTCACGCCCAGGGTCAACGACATAGACCTCTCCGTCGGGATCCAAGGCCAAGTCGAAGGGCTCGGCTAGCACGCCTTGACCCCAGTCCCGTACAAACTCTCCCGCCGTGTCGAAAACCTGCACGCGACCATTGCCGGTGTCAGCCACATACACTTCGCCTTCCAGGGTGACCGCCACCCCTCGAGGCTCCTCGAACTGGCCGGGTGTATCCCCTTGTTCACCCCAGCTGGTGACGAAGGCCACCTCGCTAATACCCTCCACCGCTGGTGGGGGTGTTGGAAGGGCGACAGGGACAGGCATAGGCAGAGGCGGAGGGATCGTCAACTCCGCATCTGGAGGGAACAGCTGCTCCACTGGAACCTGGGCCTTTTGATTGCCGGGAGGCGTCCAGTGCAGCTCGATCTTGCGCCCACCTCCGTCCTGAAAGTAGAGCAGGCGGATGTCGTGGAAACCCTCCTCCAGGTGGACAGTCCCCTCCCTATATGCATCTCCGTGATGACCGCCGTTGTCCACTACCAGTTGCCCATCCAAATACAGGTAAGAACCGTCGTCGGAGAGGGTGCCGAAGAGATAAGGGCCCGTGGCAGGAGTGTATATCTTGCCCAGCCACTCGATGCTGTATGACGACGACGATAGGACATCGTTGGGCGCGATGAAGGGATCGAGTTGCACCACCGAGGGCTCTCCCTCCCACGTGGTGCCGGGCCTATATAGACCTAGCAAGCCGTGACCATACAACTCCGGCACGTACAGGGCGTCGCTCAGAACCACCTCCTCCGTCCAGGGCCTGACCCAGCTCACACGAAGCTGCCCGCCCGTATCCTCTTGCACCGCCTCGAGCTGGATGGCGTGAAACCCGGCCGGAAGTTGCAGGCTCTCCTCCCCACGGCCGCCATCCACCTCTAGCTCCAGTTCCTGTCCCAGTCGAAGGGTTGCCGAGCCGGTTGCTTCCAGAACAAACGTATAAGATCCGTAGGCCGGCACGTAAAGGGAGCCTTGCCAGCGCGCAGAGAAGGGAGGCGGCAGGGGAGGTTCATCCCAAGAGAAATCCAATACCTTATCCACCCTCTCGATTGCCGCTGGCTCCCGAAACTCCCGCCCGTGATGGTAGGCCACGCGCAACCCCTGAGTGGCCCTCACTTGCTCCTGCTCCACCTTGTAGGTATAGAACATGGTGCGACCGTATCGATCCAGGTGTTCCACGTACTCCGCGTCAGGATACAGGGTTCGTAGGCGCGGAATGAGGGAGGAATGGCTGGACTCCAGCAGGTAGATGACATCCCCTTCCACCTGCTGTCGCAAGGGCACGTGCGCATTGAGGTCAAGAGCCGTGAAGGGCACCCCATAGGGGATGAACTTGAGGTCGGAATGGTTGGCGAGAGCCTGCGAGACGAGCACGAGATTGTCGCGACCGTGGGCTTTGACATACTTGCCGGCCTCTGTCTGGACGGGATTGAAGTCGTAGTACACCGACTCGTCGGACGCCTGGCGGTTGAAATAGATGTCGAAGTTCGCCCCGAGGATGGCCACGAGGATGATGGCGACGGCCAACGACAGATAACGCCGCTTCCTCCCTTCCAACAGAGAGGCGTATGTTGCCCACGCGCGCTCCCAGAAGGCTGCGATCAAGAGAAACACGACAGGCACATTGCCCAAGGTGCGAGACGAATGCGGGTTCGAATCTGCCAACGACAGGATCCCTGGCAGGAGCCCTAGAAACAGCCATGCCAGAAGCAGAAAGTAACGGTGGTGGCGCCACCTCATCACGCTGTACCCCAGACCCAGGCCGAAGAAGATAGCCGACAAGCCATCCAACATCGGTTCGCGGGGCAGGTTGTGACGGGCGCGGGGGTCTCCCTGGCGGTTGTACATCAGCAAACTCTTGCGGACGTTCTCCAGCAGCGGTTGGTAGCTTCCCTCTCGCTCAATGTCCTGCTGGACGGACGCCGCCTCGGCTCGGCGCATGAAGATGTGAGGCCTCTGCACAGCGTAGAGGGCTAGGGGCGAGAGCGTCATGAACGTAGCCAGGGCGAAGATGACCAGCCCTCTCAGCTGTTTGCGGATCAACCCCCTCCTGGAGAATAGTAAGTGGAGCAGATACAGGCCAATGACCACCGGGAAGATGCGATAGCCGATGTAGGTGTGGAAGCCCAGGCCGAAGCTCAATCCTGCAAACACATAGTCAAGCTTGCGGCCCTCACGGAGGCCTCGCCACAGGAAGTAGATCACCAAGGCCTGGAATAGAGGCACGGCCACTATCTCGACAAAAGCGATGCGGCTGAAGTGCACGTGCCACCGGGAGGTAGCCAGCAAGAAAGTGCCTATCTGAGCCGCCGCCACGCCGAACATCGCGCGAGCCAGCAGATAGAAGACCAACACGGTCGCCAGCCCGACCGGAACGTCGAACGCCCGCAGAACTGAAGGCTCGACGCCGAAGATTCTGAGCGCAAGGCCCAACAGTTGATACTGCAGGGTGGCGTTGCTATCCCTGTTCTCGGTGAAGGGGGAGTAGGGCGCTTGCAGGAAGCGCAGCCCCCACATCGCGTTGTCGGCCTCATCCAGGTAGATGCCGGAGGGCATGGTATCCAAACGATAGGTGCGCATGAAGAGGGCGACCAGCAAGATCAGCGCGACGATTAGAGCTTCTTGCCGCTCCAGGCGCCACTTCGGCCTGGCAGACCCATGCCAGAAGCCAGCGACGAACAGGCTCAGGCCCAGCACCCACAGGACCAGTGCACGATTGCTGGCCTTGCTCAGGAGAAGGTCCAATAGGCAGAGGACCACGAAGAGCATCCCTAGTCCGATCAGGAGGTAGTTGAGCCTGCCCAGTCTTCTTTTGCTCTTGAGGACTCGCGGTTCGTCGTCCCGTCGTAGTGGGATCACGAAGAGGCAGAGGGTGCCCAGGCCGAAGACGATGATCGCATCTATGGCCGGACCCTCACGGGAGAAATAGAGCTGGCCCACAAACGCGAGGCACAAGGCCGACGCAATCGCAAGTGAAGCTTTGATGTTCACCTTAGCCGCCGAGGATTCAATGGAGGTAGAGTGCTATGGCCGTCTGTGCCAATACGTCGGGCACACGAATCACGCGTGCCACTGTGGCGCAGCCCATGTTCTTGGGCCACGGAGTGGAACCGCCAGAGGTATATGCCACGAGCAGCACCATGCATACCCAGATCGAAAACCTAGAAGCAAGCCGCCAGAAGGTGCAACGTGCAGCACAACCACACGTGTTGGCGCCGCATTCCTTCCACTCCCCGACCATCTTGAGTTGGAGGCCGTACTCCTCGCAGACGTAGGTCTGCCCCAGCCTCATCTCATGACAGTCTGCCGTCTTCCTACGTCTCCTTTCAATGATTTCGGCTCAACTGCAGCCAGCATTTTGCTCAGCAAACGGCCTATCTCAAGCCGGCAAAGAGGTCCGTTTCCATCTCTTCTGGCCACCCGACTTGTGACCGTCCGAGTGCATATGTTTCCTGCCGGAACCAAGGTTGCTCCAACACCTCCTCGGGGGACTTGGCGAAGGGTATGTCATAGCCAATTTGAGAGACGTGACACTGAAGGCCTCGAAGTTTGGCTTCAACATAGTCAGTCACATCAATGACTGTCGTGATCTCGTCATGGGGCCGCCCGACTATGTGGAAGGGAACGCCGTCCATCATCACTGCGGGCCGTTCCTCGCTTTCGGACAGGGCATTGATACGCTCGTCAGAGAGCACGCGATAATACAGCTTGCTCACCTGATGTAGCTCACAGGAGTCCTCCAGTTGATCCGGGAAGCAAGCTGGATCTGCGGCCAGCTCGAAGGCGATGGTGGCCCAGCGATGCACCGCGATGTGGTCGTAGTGACCGTAGATGCCGTCAGGTCCAAAGGTGATAAGCACCTGCGGCTTCAGCTCGCGGATCGCGCGCACCAGCTTGGCCACCGCCTGGCCCTGATGGATGATGGGCAGCAGTCCATCTGGGTAGTCCAAGAATCGAGGCGGATGGATTCCATAGATCTCACACGCGCAGCGGAGTTCCTCCTCGCGCACTTGAGGCAAGTTGGTTGGCGTGGTCAGATCAGGCACCACGATCTCCCCCGCCTCACCATAGGTAGCGGTCACCAGGTACACGTCGCACCCTTCGGATGCGTATTTCGTGAGCGTCCCGCCGGTGCCGAAGGCTTCGTCGTCAGGGTGGGCAAAGAAAGCCATCAATGTCGATCTGCTCGATGTCATTCCATACTCTCCGCTGTGGTCCGCTAACTTGGGCAGCTCAAGTGCCTCTCGAACTCTTGAAAAGCCCCACGGAAGGCCCGGCCAGACCCCTTCTCGAGGAGATCAGCCCTGCGCAACTAGGATCTTGTCGAGCGACTCGCCCCGCCGCTCCTCCCATCGCTGTTTCGGGCGCCGGTGCGGAGTTCCGCAGTGGGATCTGCTGGGCTTGATGGCGAAGTCAGAGGCTCGGCCCTGGAAACCTGCCAAGCTGCCATGGCTTGGCAAGCCTCCACCAGGCTACTCCGGCCCTCCCGCCGCAGGTTGCTGTGGGGGTTGTCGCGTGCCCAACTGCTTGTCCAGCATGAGCAACCCCGTGGCCTGGTCTCCCACCATCTTCAGTTGGTCCACGACCTGGCCTGCGCTGTCCTCCTCTTCGACCTGCTCTGCAATGAACCACTGCAACTCCATCTGGGTTGCGTAGTCACTCTCGTTCAGCGCCAGTTCGTAGAGGTGGTTGATCATCCCTGTCACCTTCTGTTCGTGCCCCAGAACTTGCTCAAACATCTCGAGCGGCGACTTCCACACCGGGGGAGGCATCTCAATGGCCTTGAGCACGACGCGGCCACCGCGGTTGTTCACGTGGTCGAAGAATCTCATGGCGTGGCCCAGTTCCTCTTGCGCCTGTAGCCGCATCCATATGGCGAAGCCTGGCAGGCTTTCCGCCTCGCAATGGGCCGCCATCGATAGGTAGAGATAGGCGGAGTACAATTCCTTATTGATCTGCTCGTTGAGGGCATCCTCAAGCTTCTTGCTTAACACTGCCACATGTCTCCTCTCTCCGCTATCTATCCGATTGATTCTACTATATCAGATTCACGCTCTGCTGACAACGAATTCAGCGGCTCGCACCACCAACGCCTGTCGGCTGCGTAGCACACTGCCTGCTTCAGTTCGACCCTCGTCTATCAAGAGGCCGGGGGGCTGTTCTGGCTATTCGGCAGGCCTACCCCGCGCTAGTCGAAGTGCCCATCCTCCAGTGAGTCTTGAGTCTCGGTGTCAGCCCGCCAGCGGGCCAGTCTCTGGTCCAGCTTCAGTGCTCTATCGGACGCAAGAATCAGTCCCACCAGTGCTGCCGTCGTGATTCCAAGCAGGTACATGCCGGCACCCACTGCCAGCCCAATAGCCCCCACAGCCCAGATGCCCGCCGCGGTAGTCAAGCCCTGAACTCCCTCGCCCCTCCTCTTGAGGATCATGCCCGCACCCAGGAAGCCTAGCCCCGTGACGACTCCAGCAGCTACCCGCGCCGCATCGCCTCCGGGAAAGGCACTACTGGAGATCAAGGAAAAGGCGGCAGCCCCCAGGCACACGAGGGCGTGAGTGCGCTCCCCCGCCGGCTGGCCCGTCAACTCCCTCTCTAGCCCAATCAGGTAGCCAAGCACGGCCGCCAGCACAACACGGCCCACCAACTCCCACTCTGACACGATGTCCATCATCTTGCCTCTCTCAAGTTCCTGACCAACACTGACACCGGGGGTGCCAAGCGAAAAAAGTGGGTCAAACTCAGTTCGCCCACCGGGACCGGAGCGTTCCGCCCATGATCCCGATCTGTCGACAGCGAGGTCCAAAAGACTTGCTACCCGAACCGCCCCGTTATGTAGTCGTCCGTTCGAGGGTCCTTCGGCCTGGTGAAGATCTGCTCGGCAACGCCGTATTCCACCAACTCCCCCATGAGAAGGAAAGCGGCCTTGTCCCCGATGCGGGAGGCCTGCTGCACATTGTGAGGTACGATGACGATGGAGTGGCTCTCCTTGAGAGCGAGCAAGGCTTCCTCCACCTTCATGGTAGAGATGGGATCGAGCCCGGAACAGGGCTCGTCGAGCAAGATCACCTCTGGCTCCAACGCTAACACCCTCGCCAGGCACAACCTCTGCTGCTGCCCTCCCGAGAGGGCCGTGGCCGGCTCTGGCAAGCGATCCTTCACCTCATCCCACAAGGCCGCCGCAGTGAGTGAACTCTCCACCAGGTCGTCCAGTTCGCCTTTGCTCCTCCCGCGCCTCAGAAGAGGCCCATAGGTGACATTCTCCCGGATTGACAGGGGCAGCGGCACGGGTACGGCAAAGACGATGCCCACCCTTGTGCGCAACTGAATCACACTCACGTCTGGGTCGTGGATGTTCTTGCCGTCCAGCAGTACCTCACCTTCCAGACGCCCCTCCTCGGCGAGATCGCTCAGACGGTTGAGGATGCGGAGCAAGGTGCTCTTCCCTGACATCGCTGGGCCAAATATCGCCACAATCTCGTTGGCGTGGATCCGCAGGTTGATTTGCTTCAGGGCTGGCTGATCCCCGTAGTAGAAGCTGACGTCGTTCAGGACGAGTTTCGCTTTCCCAGGTGTGACCGTGTTGTTCATCACCATTGGCGACGACGGCGATAGTGCCGCCGGATGAGCGTAGCAAGCAGGTTCATGGTCAGCACGAACGCCATCAGCACGAGCGCCGTGCCGTATTGAATCCTGATCGGCATTCCCGGCACCTGCGTAGAGATCACGAAGAGATGGTAGGGCAACGCCATCGTTTGATCGAAGACTGAGTGAGGAAGTCGGGGGAGGAAGAAAGCAGCCACGGTGAAGAGAATAGGAGCGGTCTCACCCGCCGCCCGCTCCAGGCCCAGGATGACACCGGTCATGATTCCTGGAAGTGCCTGAGGAAGGATCACCTTGCGTATCCCCTGCCACGTCGTGCCACCCAATGATGCGTTGACAACCCGAAAGCTCTGTGGTACGGCCACCAGGGCCTGCTCGGTAGTGCTGATGATCACTGGCAGCGTCATGATGCCCAACGTCAAGGACCCGGCCAGGATGGACATGCCGAACCTGAGAAAGATGACAAACAAGCCCAGGCCGAAGAGGCCATAGACGACGGAGGGGACTCCAGCCAGGTTGATGATCGCGAGACGTATGGTCCGCGTAAACCAGCTGTCGGCTGCATACTCGGCCAGATAGATCGCCGCACCCACCCCCAGAGGTATGGACGTCACCGCAGTACCGATAGTCAGCCACAGTGTGCCAACCAGAGCGGGATAGATGCCCCCCTCGCGCATGCCATTGCGAGGTATAGCAGAGATGAACTCCCAGCTTAGGGCTCCAATGCCCTGAGCGACTATATACCCGATGACCAGCACCAGAGGTATGACCACACTGATGGCTGCGGTCGTGATGATGGCGAAGGCGACCTTCTGCATCGTGTAGCGAGAGACGTTCATGCCAGGAACCTTCCGCCACCACCCCGCTCTCTACGGAAAATGCTCGCAGCTGCAACGAGGTTGATCAGGAAAGTGACGATGAACAGCGCAAGGCCTACTGTGAATAGCACGTGGTAATGAGTGCTGCCTCGGGCCACCTCTCCCATCTCGGCGGCGATGGTGGCGGTCATCGTGCGCACAGGCCGGAGAAAGGCGTCAAGGCCCAGGGGCATCCTGGCCGCGTTGCCCGCGACCATCATTACGGTCATCGTTTCACCGATGGCTCGCCCCACGCCCAGCATCACGGCGGTGATGATGCCCGGGCGGGCTGCCGGCAGCACCACCCGCCAAATCGTCTGCCATTCGGTCGCGCTCAGGGCGTAGGCCGCGTTGCGGTAGGACTGGGGTACCGCATCCAGGGCGTCTTCCGCTATGCTGATGATGGTAGGCAGCGCCATGTACGCGAGGAGCAGCACCCCGGTAAGTGCCGTCAGGCCGGTGGGTGCTCCCGTGAATTCACGCACCAGGGGGGACACGATTTGAAGGCCAATGAAGCCTACCACCACCGAGGGTATCCCAGCGATGATCTCTATCACGGGCTTGAGAATCTCCCGCACCCACTCAGGCGCAATCTCGCCGATGAAGACGGCCGTCGCGACGCCCAGGGGAAGGGAGATGGCGATGGCGCCCACCGTCACCAGAAGTGAGCCCAGGATCAAGGGCATCAAGCCGTAGACGTCGAAAGTGGGGTACCATCTTTGGCCCATCAGGTTGGAGAGAGGGACCTCCAGAAGTGCCGGTGCTCCCTCCTTGATGAGGAACAGGAAGATGAGAAGAACCAAGCCGATGGCTGACA
>JAUWYD010000218.1 GCA_030616025.1 Chloroflexota bacterium | reverse complement strand
TATTCTCGTCCCCAACCTGGTACTTTGTGAGCATCGGGTATGTCAGCGATGGCCAGATGCGTGAAAATGCCCTCGACGACAAGGCCGGGCAAGTCCCTTACCTCTCGCACGAAGTCCAGAACCTCGTGGGGCAGTATCCCGAGTCGCCCCATGCCCGTGTCCACCTTCACATGTACTCGCACCTCAGAGTTCAGATCGTCTGCAGCTCGAGACAGGGCCTTGGCTACCTCGAGGGAGAAAACCGTGACTATCACATCGTTGAGCACAGCCTCTCGAGCCTGCCAGGCTGGCGTATACCCCAAGATCAGGATTGGAGCTGTGATGTCTGCCCTGCGTAGGGTCACCGCCTCGCTCAGGCAGGCCACGCCCAGCACGTCGACACCATTGGTAAGGGCGGTCCGAGCCACTTTGATCGCTCCGTGGCCATAGGCATCAGCTTTGAGAGTAGCGATGATGCCCACCCCTTCCCCCACCATCCTCTTTAGTTGCCGCACGTTGTTCGCGATTGCACCCAGGTCTATCTCGACCCACGTAGGTCTGTCAGGCCGTATGATGTAGATCTGCTTCCAGGCAGGGCTCTGACGAACCAGCACTGATTCGGCGCTGGTTGGGTCAGCGAGGAGCTTCTCGACCACCTCCTCCATACGAGTTTCAAGGGCCCCTTTGATCAAAACTACATCTCGGGGATCTATCATGTTCATGACACTACGGGCAGTGTCCTCGGTCCTGTAGGTGACGAAAACCCGATCAGGCCCCAGCCCCGACCTCTGAGCCTCACTGGCTATCAGCCGCGCCCTATCACCCTTGGTCACCAAGACGTCCGCCACCTCAGCCACTCGACGACCCACCTCAAGATGTCCCTCTTCCTCATAGGCGCCCAAGCGGAACATGTCTCCCAGAATGGCGAACTTCTTCTCGCCTTCGAGCTCCTCAAGTACATCCAGGGCAGCCAATGTGGAGGCGGGACTGGCACTGAAGGTGTCGTCCAAGAGCAGGCTTCCATTGATGCCTGGCAAGGGATTCAGGCGGCCCTTCACACGCTGGAGACAACTCAGTGCCTCCAGAGTATCCTCCCAGCCCACACCGTAGGCGATGCCCACGGCCGCAGCCGCCAGAGCTGTATAGACACTGTGCCTCCCCAATAGGGACACCGTGGCCTCGTATTCAGCTCCCTGGTGATGAATCTGGAATTGGATACCCTCCTGCGTCCCTTCGATTGCAGAGCCACGAACATCGGCCCCTGGACTGGTCCCGTAGGTAATAACCTGTGCTGCAGTTCTGTCTATCATCGCCCGCACACGTGGATCATCGTAGTTGAGAATCGCGTATCCCTCTTCCGGCAAGGCTTCGACCAGCCTACCCTCCTCTTGAGCGATGTTGTCCAGGGTGCCAAGATACTCCAGGTGTGTATGGTTCACCGTGGTAACAACCCCCACACGAGGCGAGGTCATACGGCTGAGGTCTTCTATCTCCCCAAAACTGTCACAGGCCATCTCCAAGACCGCCTTCTCGTGCTCTGGCAGCAGCCGACCAAGGGCGATGGGGAGCCCATAGCGGTCGTTGTAGTTGCCAAAGTTCTTGAACACTCGAAAGCGTCTTCGTAGGACCGCCGCAATGGCCTCTTTACTGCTGGTCTTGCCAGTGCTGCCGGTAACCCCGATGACCTCGGTACGAGAATTGCTCAAGACGTGGCGCGCCCATTGGGTGAGAGCTCGCTGGGTGTCGTCGACCTGAATGCAGGTCACCCCGTAACGGGAGAGGTCCATCTCCGCCTGGCAGACCACGCCAGCAGCACCATCCTGACAGACTTCCTCTATGTAGTCGTGCCCGTCAGCTTTCTCGGTCTTCACTGCCAGAAAAAGCTCGCCCGGCTTCAGGTTGCGGGAATCGTAGCAGAAATCGGTGAACTCCCGTGCAAAAGCCTGTCCGCACACCCTGCCCTTGGTGGACTCCAGGATGTCATCCAGGTAGATCATCGATTCTCACTTTCATGCCACAGGCCTCAAGGAAGAGCAACGCCCTTGGCCGATGCCCCTAGCCCTGTTTGCCAGCCCACCAGTAGAGAACTGCGCCAACAACGGCTACTACCGCCCCAACAGCGATGCCCGCGAGCTGTCTGTAGCCCAGAACATTTGGGGCGCCTCCGATCCCCAAGACATCGGCTAGCGCGGAACCCAGCAGGATCACTATGCCCGCCACCAGCAGACCGACTGCTACGCTTCTGTTTCTTGGCATGCTCACTCTCCCTCCCCCAAGATATGAGATTCTAGCATATCCCCAGTGCGTGGGCAATTCAGCCTGCCCTCCTCGTCTTTGTTTGACAGCCGACTAGCCTTGTGGTAGACTTGCCGAGACTACGAGACAAGGGCGTAGAACCATAATCCGCACGTGGGGAAAAGGGAGGATAGCCAACATGACAGAGGCGACCATCGGCGTTATTGGTGGTAGTGGGCTATATGACATTGAGGGACTCAAGGAGATCGAGGAGCACGATGTCTCCACGCCGTTCGGCAAGCCCAGTGATCCGATAGTCGTAGGGACCCTCGAAGGAAAACGCGTGGCGTTCTTGCCGCGCCATGGCCGCGGTCACCGCATCCTTCCTAGCGAAGTAAACGTGCGGGCCAATATATACGCCTTGAAGTCACTAGGGGTCGACCGGATAATCGCGGTCAACGCGTGTGGCAGCATGAAGGAAGAGATAGCACCTTCCGACATTGTGATTCCGGATCAAATCATAGATCGCACCAAGGGGCGCGATAGCACCTTCTTCGGCAATGGCCTGGTTGTTCATGTTTCCTTTGCGGAACCCTTTTGTGCAGAACTGAGTGAAGTACTATTTGAGGCTGCGGAGGCAGTGGGCGCCAAGGTCCACAAGGGTGGCACTTATGTCTGCATAGAGGGCCCTCGGTTTTCCTCCAAGGCCGAATCCAAGATGCACCGGCTGTGGGATGTAGATATCATAGGCATGACCGCAATCCCTGAGGCGGTGTTGGCGCGCGAAGCCGAGATTTGCTACGCCAGCCTCGCCTTGTCCACCGACTATGACGTCTGGCACGAGACGGAAGCCCCTGTCACCGCGGAGATGGTAGTCCAGACCATTCTGAAGAACGTGGAGACAGCCAAGAATGCCATAAAGGAAGTCGTACCTCGTGTCCCCTCTGAGCGAGGCTGCGACTGCGCCACGGCACTCTCGGTAGCCATCCAGACAGCCAAGGATCGCATACCCGGACGCGTCAAGCAGGAGCTCAACCTGCTGGTCGGGAAGTACTTGGACTAGCGACTCCATGGCACAAGGGGCAGGCAGCAACCAGCGAGAATCAGTAGCACTAGCCCGGACGCTGAGTGGCTTCGACGCAACGATGATTGGCGTCGGGGCGATGATCGGGGCAGGTATCTTCGTTCTGACCGGTATCGCTGCTGGTGTGGCAGGCCCAGCTTTGCTCCTCGCCTTCCTCCTCAACGCCATCGTAACCTGCTTCACAGCCGCTTCGTACGCCGAATTGGG
>JAUWYD010000318.1 GCA_030616025.1 Chloroflexota bacterium | reverse complement strand
TCTAGCTAGCGCTCCCACCTTGCGGGGCATAAGGGCAGGGAAATCCTCGGGTCTCATGCGGGCTGGCTGCTTCCTTGCCGCCTCATAGAGGCCGCGCACCAGGTTGGTGAATATCACTATGCCGGAGCCATAGATTAGGCCGGTAGAGAACCCCGGTGCCCAACCGTAGCCGACACCTAGAACCCCTGTTGTAAGGCAGACGCCGGTCACGGTTGTCTGCGCGATGGGATAGCTATATGTAGGCGCCATGGCGCTGTCGATCGATGCCGCCACGAGCTCACCCACAGCATAGGTGCCCACCCCCAGGAGCTCTGGCCAGACTGCTTCTCCTATCCTTGCTGCTTGAAACATCCTTCTATCCTCCTTCCTCTTTGGGTAACACCTCCCAGACAAAAAGAAACGGGTAGCCCACAACCTTCTGTAGGAAGGTGCTACCCGTTTTTACCTATATAATTAAACTGCCTTTTTAGCCATCTGTCAAGCGGGTACCGGGACGGGTTTGGCCATCGCGGCAATACGAAGAAGAGCCGCTATTATCCCTGGCGACAGCCACCATAGGAGAACTATTATCACTGCTGCGGCAGCGGCGATCGCTATTAACTGCCACCGAGGCAAGCCCACCCAGCTCTCCTCGAGCATCCATTCCTCAACCCCGGAGAAGGCCGAGACCAGGCCCCTGACCCAGTGGGGCAGCGTGCGGTAGGCCGCCTCGCCCTCGGGGACATTCGCGTCCTCCAGGGGATGTTGGGTTCTCAGATGGTTTTCCAGCTCCTCTAGGGTGTTGAAGCCTGCGCCGCAGTGAGTGCACTTGTAGGGTGGCGGGGGGGGGAAGCGCTTTACGAGCCACTTGATTACATATAACCCAGCCACTGCACCGATGACAATGCCGGCTTTGGCCAGAAGGTCAGTAAGGGAGTCGAAGATCCCCCTTGATTTGATGATCTCCTCCTCCTCCTTCATCCGAGCCTCATAGAAATCAAGGATCTTCTGGGCATCCTCATACCGCTCTTGCTCTAGCGCATTCCGATAGGCAGTCTCAGATCTCGCCACCTTCTCCATGAATTCTTGGAGAAGTTTCTTGTTTATATACTCCCTGTAGAGCAGCCATCCGCTGAAGGTGAGGACCCCGCCGCCTATCAGTATTCCACCGATGTGCTCTACTTTGATTGGCATTTATGAGCGCTCCGATAGTTTTTGCATCGCCCCGTTAGTTGCCCCCTATTTTCTGGTTACCACCCAGACAAAGCCCACGCCCACGGCGCCGAGGCCAACGGCCAACGCCCAGATGGGGATGGGAAACTCTGCTCCCACCTTGACATAGGTGCGCGCGGTCCAGCTATCGGTGAGAATATGTTGAGCGTCGACCAGGTACCCGGTAAGGAACGTTAGCTCGATTGTCTTCGATTCCGTGAATTCCTCAATCTCCGCTAAGAAGTCCCGCATCGTCCCCGCATAGGAAGCTTCAAGGATCTGGTTTGCATCAAGCGGGACACTTTCCTGCCCGTTGAGGACCATGAGGTAATCCGCCCCCTCATATCTCACCCCCAGCCAGACCTGGCCGGCGTCTCCCTGGTTTTGCACCACGAGCTTCCCCGTGAACTCCTCGTCTACGCCGATGCTCTCGGGCCAGTAGCATTGCTCCTTGAGGAATACGGGGGTGGCAGCAAGCGCTGCTCTCTGGGTAATACCATCGTTTATTAGAGTCTTCAGCATGCTTCCCTCCTTAGGCTTTTCTGACGGCAAAGTTGCTGATTTCAGCTGCTGCCACCGCGGGAGATATAGTGAGAACATCCTCAAAGACGTTGACCGCTGCGAAGGTCAAGTTCTGGAAGTCAGTCCAGTTGAAGCCGATGACCCTGCTGCCAACCCCGTAGTCCGCACTTGCCAGCCCCAGTATGCCGGTGGCGATGAAACAGTAGGCATCAAGAGTCATCGCCTCAGCGACATAGAGCGCATAGCTCGGTAGGTTGTCACTTTTGCTGCTCCCCTGGGCTGGGGCTGGGCTTTGGAGTACAGACCCGAAAACATACGTTACACCGTCAACCTCGAAGGCTGCCATATTGAACATGCCTGTCGCAGGGTCGTAGGTGCCGAAACCGTACCCTACAAGAAAGTTCTGTCCCGGGGTGAGCCTGTTGTTCAACCAGGTAAGGTCGCTTGTTAAGGGGTCCCCTGAATAAACGCTGGTGGCAAGCGCTGCGAAACGCGCCGCTGCTATCCTGGCGGCTTCCTCTACTACGTTCATGTTTACCCCCTTAGTAAGAATCTTATATCGCTGCAAAGCTCACAGAGACCTGAACACCTACTGGCACCAGCCACTTGATTTCGATGGCATCGACCACGATGTCGTAGTCGTCGAAGTACATTGTGCTAGTGACGGGATCCCAGGACCCCACACCGACCAGGGCATTCTTGAGGCCAAGCCCTACGCCGCCAGGCACCATGACATCAACGTTAGTTGTGGT
>JAUWYD010000269.1 GCA_030616025.1 Chloroflexota bacterium | reverse complement strand
CTACGGAATCAGCAACTGCTGTCCGAGGGCCAGGATCCCTTCAAGGTCCACCTCATTCAGCGCGGCAATCTCATCCACGGTAGTGTCGTACCGTATGGCAATACTCCACAGATTATCCCCAGGGCTGACCGAATGTGTGCGTCGGCCCTCCGCTGTCCCCGTGTCAGCCGAGGAAGACTCTGCAGGGGCAGGTTCTTCGCTTGCTCTCTCATCCCCCGTAGGGATAACTAGCTCTTGGCCAAGCTGCAGACGATCTGGTTCCAACAGAGCGTTGGCCTCTACCAGGGCGTCTGACGTGACGCCAAAACGGTCTGCGATAGCCCACACCGTGTCCCCTGCCTGCACCGTATAGTGAGTGGCCTCAGGCAGCGACGGTGTGCTCACAGGTAACGGGGTCGGTGACGGCGAAAGCAGCTCAATCTCCTCTTGCGGCGTGGCTGTTGGCGATGCCATGGGTTTCTCCCTTGTGCAACCGCCAACTACTATCATCGCAACTACGCACACCCCAGACACCCTGAGCGATACGGTCCTGTGACTCAATGGATGACCTCCTCCCTGCTTACTTGGGAGCGCTTCTCAGCGCGTCATAGGCTGGCCTGGTAGTACCATCAGGATTGGTGATGGCCCACCAGTACTGTTCATCGTCCTCGGTCCACGCTGTATCCGTGATCGACAGCACAGTCATCACGCCCATCCATGGTGACCAATGGTCGCGGGCCCACTGGAAGGCACGTACGATGTAGTCAGCCTTTGTCTCCTCGGACACCGAGTGCCAATTGTATGGAGAACCAGGTCTCGGATCGCTTGTCCACCCAAACTCCAGGACCGCCATCTGCTTCCCTGCGTCTCCGTTCTCCACCATGACCTGGCGCAGGTCTTCGACACGCCGGAAGCAGAAGAAGCGCCTGCCCCCGAGCGCGCGGTTGTTCTGCACTTCGCTAGGACTGGTCTCTGGGGCCGCTTTGTAACCGGGTGCGTGGGCTCCCAGCACGTCGAAGTAGTTCTTGGCGCCTGCCTGGTACATCTGACGCAGGTACTGGACGTCGGGAATCGCGTGGGGTAGACCCGTTCCAGTTGGCGCCAGGCCCGCGGTGATGACCATGGCATTGGGGTCCGCCTCTTTGATCCGACGATACGCAACCCTTAGCAACGCCACATATTCAGCAGCGTTGGGCGGCCGATCACCCCATTCGCGAGCAAGATTCGGCTCATTCCAGATCTCATACGCTTGGATCCTCCCCCGATAGCGGCTGGCCATCGCATATAAGAAGTCACCGTAGTCACGATAGTTATCCGGAGGTCCGTTGTTGGCACCGCCAGCTCTGGCCCAGGCAGGCTGGAAATCAACCCGAGCAATGGTCTTCAATCCGCGATCATTCAGTGTCTGGACCACCTGGTCCGCAACCGACCAGTCGAGAATGCCTTTCCCTGCTCCCTCGATGCTTCTCCAGGGAAACAGCTCCTTGACCCAGGTGAGTCCCGCGTCCTTGACCATTTGCGCGTCTCGAGCGCGGTGCTCCCCGTTCCACCACAGGAAAGTATGGACCCCATATTCCGGCGTGTTCATACGGGCCACGGGCCCCGGCTGCACCGTCGGTACGGCAGTGACCGTTGGTTGAGGCGTCTGATTGGGCGGAACCGGTGTCGGTACGCTGCTTGGAGAGCATCCAGGGATCACCAGCTGTTGACCAGGCCAAATGAAGGACGGGTTCGCCAGGTTGTTGGCAATCGCGATTGCCCATGCCGTCGTCCGGTAGGCGAGTGCGATTCTCGTCAAGTTGTCCCCGCTCTTCACGACATAGACGCAGGTCTGAGTCGGTTGGGACGGCTCTCCCCGCCCGGGGACCCGCAACGTCTGGCCCGCAAAGATGAGGTTGGGGTTCACCAGCCCGTTCAACGACACAATGGAGTTTACGGTGGCTCCAAACCGATAGGCGATGGCGGAGAGAGTGTCGCCCCGTTGCACCACATAGCTGCTTGTCGGGCCGGACGGAGGCGGAGCGGGAGAAGTCGAGGATGCAGGAATGATCAACGTCTGTCCCGCATAGATGTAGTTGGGATTGCTTATCCCGTTCGCCTGCACGATGGCTGTGGTGGTGACACCATATCGCCGAGCGACGAGCGTGAGATTCTCACCCCACTGGACTATGTGAATCAGCGAACTCGCGCCTTGACGCTTTGCCTCAGGCGCCCCCCAAACGGGGGATACCAGGGCTGCCAGAAGGGCAATCAGAGAGAGCATCATCACCGTACGGCACATCCTCTTCCTCATTCCTCTACCTCCTTACCGGATGATTCCCGCGGAACGATCCGGCGCCAGTCACTCGTCCCAAGATGTCACTAGATTGTCGTCCAGCTCCCAAATCCTAAAGTCCTCTGCCGTACGCCAGCCCCAAGATCCAACCGACGACGTACGCAAGCATTAGCAAGAGGATCAGGACCCTCGATTGCAGTAGCCCATTGGTTATGAATGCTACAGCTCTCCAAAAGATCAGCGGAAGCATGCCGAAACCTCCAGAACCGAGTTCACTGCAGCGAGCGGTCTATCAGTGCTCATTGATGCTCACTCCGTTGGAAGGTCAAGACAAATCCGGTGTGAATAGTCCAATCAGGATGCTCCGGCGTTCCAAGCCCCATCCCTACCACCATATCGCTGGGTAGCCCCTCCACGTAAGCGTTGTAGGAGCAGAGTACATTGAACATTGGCCACTTGACCGGGTAGTCCCACGGGTAGCAGCAACTCTGGGGTTCACTAACCACGCGGTGACGACCACCGTTCTCAAACACAACGGTCTCTCCAAACACGCGCCGCCCTCCCTCGTCGAGTAGATCCACGTGGACCTGTATGTCCCTGCGGCTTTCCTCTTCGTTGAGCCACCTGGCGCTCACGAGTCGCCAGTACTGGTCTCCTGGCCTCACGTGTATGCCTCTCTCCGCCACGGTCACCAACCCTACACATGGCAGGTCGTTCAGGCGCTGATCCCATTCAGTCGGTGGTAGAGG
>JAUWYD010000250.1 GCA_030616025.1 Chloroflexota bacterium | reverse complement strand
CACGGCGGTAGGCGATGGTAAGGGGCTGGGAGAGGCAGGAGCGGCGGTGCCGCCTGCTCGGGAGCAAGCTGTACCTGCTAGAAGCAGGAGCAAGGATAGTGTTCTAGTGAGCGCTCCCTTGTGACTCATGGAGGACTCCGTCGGGCAGGTAGACAATCGCGGGGCTCCGATGCCTCAAGCCCGTAGATAGCACAGGATGTTCGGTTTGTCAAACTCGCGCAATCGTGGTGCAGTTGACAGTGTTATCATACCCACATATATATCGTTGCAGACGGAGCAATGGACGGAGCAAACGGTGGCCCAAAGCAAGCGAGACGAGTTCGAAATGCCTGAGTTGGGTGATCTGGCGGAGCTGGCAGGAGAGCCAAACTGGCGGTTGGAAGCTGAGATTGAGGTGAGCAAGGGTCCGTGGTCACTGATGGAGGTTCAGTTGGTCGCCGACTTCGACCTGGAAAGGGTAACAGAGGGGCGACAGATTGTCAGTGGTGACGAAGCTGCGTCTGAAATCGCTGGGCCCCACGGCATAGCCGTGATACGGGAGTTGAACCTACTGGACTGCCAGCCTCCGGACGCAGCTCGGCAAAGACTTGCAGGGCTCTGACGTCTGTCCCTTGTGTGCGTACTGTAGCATGCCTTGACCGACCCAGCAACTTGTGTTGTAGCACCCAACCTAGGCTCCTCTGTACGAAGAAAGGGTCTGGCATCTAGCGCAGTGGCCTGTAGGCCTTTCGAAGCACCGCTTGGTGTGCGAGGAGGAGTTCTCCTGTCCCCCGGGACCCCTTTCGCCATCCCCAGACCGTTGGAAAACCACTGCCTCACTTGCATCACTGCGACCCAGTGGGGGTTCTTATCCTGAAGAGGCACGCTGCAGAGTCCCGTTGACCTGGTTGCGGCATTTGTGAAGCGCGGGTTTTCCGATATACTTGATGGTAGGAGGCAAGTGACGAGAGAGTAGACATGAGGGACGAAGGCACTCCACGGAGGCACACTGGGTCCATAGTAGTCAATCTGGCAGTGCTATCCTTGTTGCTGGGCATCATCGTGGCCTTGGCCATGGGGCCCATCTTCGCCATGGGAACTCAGGTTGCGTCGTCGCCTGAGGACGGTCCTACCCTCGAACTGCCCACTGAGACGCCACGAGGAGAGCATGGGCTGGGTTTTGTGCCGTCGGACCCTGCTGAGCACCCCATAGTCCCTGTGCCAGCCCGCATAGCTTCTATCGTCGAGTTGCCGCCTGCCGTGGACCTGACGGAGTCCTCCTCGATGCTCGCGGGGCAACCCTCAACCGAAGGCATACCACCTGTGGGGTATCAGGGGCTGACGGACACCTGTGTTGGCTGGGCCACAAGCTATTACTACAAGACCTACCAGGAATGGCTGGAGCACGGCTGGGATTTGCAGAACGGGGGCCCGAACTACGATCACATCTTCAGCCCCAGCTTCGTGTACAATCAGATAACCGGTGACCCTCCATTGGATCCCGGTGACCCTGGCTGCGATGATGGTGCGACGATCGGCGACGCCCTGCACCTCATAGTGAACTCGGGTGACACTCCGATGAACGTGTTTCCTTGGTACCCCTATGACTGCGAAATCCAACCTGACGTGACTCAAAAGAACGCCGCTCTGGAGTACAGAGGTATTGACTACGGAGCCTTCTTTATCCATATAGGTCCTCCCAACAGTCCGGAGTTGAACAACGACGTAACTCCACTGAAGCAATGGTTGGCAGACGACGACCCATTCGTGATCGGCATCCCGCTATATGACGAGTTCTATTGGGCTGGCTCGTACGTGTGCAACGTTCCGATCGGGCCCCCCTCAAATCCGACCAGCTATCACGGACTGCACGCGGTGGCGGTGGTTGGATATGACGACTACTTCGGTGGCGTTGGGGCTTTCAAGATAGTCAACTCCTGGGGTACCTATTGGGGCTGTGAGGGCTATGGCTGGTTGTCCTATGAATTCGTGCGGAAATACGCGTGGGAGGCCTGGTGGATGACCAGCAACAGGCGACCCTGGATAGAGCCGCACGTTCCTGATCGCTACAGCCCCCAGGTCGGCGGGTCGATCCAGGTCGACCTGACTCCCTATGAGAACGACCCTGAGGAGAGCGGCCCCGATCTGAAGTGGTACGTGGAAGGGGCGGATCACTGCAATGTCCTTGGGGAAGGTAGCGCCAACGACGTACTGACGTTCCTGCCCAGCCCGTCCGGCTACACAGGCTACGACGTGATTACTCTGCGTCTCGAGGATTCGGAGGGCGCCCAGGACACTCAGCAACTGACGCTGGGCTGGTTCGATCTGCCGATCTCCTTGCACTTGCCCCTCGGCTTGAGTGAGTGATCCAGCTGACCTCACCTCATCAAAGGACTTGGGCCGGCAGCAAGGCGACACTCCAACGGATCTGGCTAATGACCTGAATGCCACTTCCGTCTGTCTGGAAGCGATGTCACTGCAGCGCCGCTGAACCTCTCGAGCCCCGGGCCATTCATGGCCGCGTGGTCCCCGTGTTTGACATGCAGATCCCCCTGACGTGTTCTCCGAAAGGTTCTCTATCCGGGTCTTCTGAGCAAATCTGTATGGACAGCCGACGAGGATCAATGCTATAATGTCGCGGGGCCTGGTTCGTCGAGGGCCGCAGGTGGCGCGCAATCCTGTGATGATTATGCAGCTGAAGGAGTTACTCTCCGCTCTCCCTTGGAGGGTGGAGGCAGACGTGGCAGATGCCCAGGTAAAGGGCCTGGCCTTTGACTCCCGCCAGGTCAAGCCGGGCGACCTCCTTTTGGCCTTCAAGGGGCTTGAGTTCGACGGCCATGACTACATACCTCAGGCCATTGAGGCCGGGGCGGTCGCGGTAGTTATCGAGGACGACCGATACTCGAGATCACCCTTGGGGGAGGCATGGCCGTTGCCATGCATCCTCGTTCCCAATGCGAGGGAGGCCCTCGCTCATCTGGCTGCCGCCTTCCATCATTTTCCCTCGAGGAAGCTGCGCGTTATCGGCGTTACTGGCACCGACGGCAAGACCACTACGGTCAATCTGATCTGGTCCGTGCTGAAAGTGGCGGGACACACCGCGGGGTTCATCAGCAGCGTCAACGCCATCATCGGCGACGATCAATATGATACTGGCCTGCATACCACAACGCCGGACGCACTGGAGGTGCAGGGATACCTGGCGCAGATGGTG
>JAUWYD010000125.1 GCA_030616025.1 Chloroflexota bacterium | reverse complement strand
TATGGTCAGTCACTCTCTAGATGTCGAGGAAATGCTGGAGAAAGCGCTGGCAAAGGTCTTGGACCTGACAAGGGCAGACAGCGGTGTCATCTACTTGAGCGGAAGCCGTGACGGAGAGATGATTCCTGTGGTCAAGCAAGGGCTCACCACACAGGTCATGAACCAGGTAGGTTGGCCGGATGAACCTCGACGGTTTGCAGATCAGGTGGCTCAAGGCGGGAGAGTCCTCGTTTCGACTGACTTTGGCCATCAACCGGTAGGATCGGGGAGTCCGCAAGTCGCTGGCGCTGCTCTCGGAACTCAGGCTGGCGTTCCTCTGACTTCGAAGGAACGGGTCTACGGCGTAATGAACATCTATGGGCGGGAACCTCGCAGGTTCACAGAGGAGGACATCGCGCTACTGACGGCGGTGGGAAATCAAATTGGGGTCGCAATCGAGAACGCCCAGTTGATCCACCGCCTACAACGCACTGTCAGTGAGATGGTGACCATGAAGCAGTTCAGTGAGAGTGTGCTGGAGGACATGACGAATGGGTTGGTGGTGGTAGACACGGACGGCAAGGTAAGACTCGTGAATCGCGCTGGAGAGAGCCTGCTGGCATGTAGGGAAGAAGAGGCGCTTGATAGCTCTGTTGAACAGTTATTGGGGCGGGGCGCGAGGATAGTGCAGGATAGTATGGAGAGGCAACTGGCGTTTCCTGGTGAGGAAATCGTCGTAAGGAGGGATGGGGGAGAGAGCATCCCTCTAGGGATGAGCGTCTCGCCCTTGCGGGATGATGAGGGGAAGGTGAATGGCGCGGTGGTGATGCTGCGCGATCTAAGTAGAGAGAAGGAGCTGGAGGAAGAAAGGACCAGGCTGGACCGGCTGGCGCTGTTGGGAGAGATGTCGGCGGTTATGGCGCACGAGATACGCAACCCGCTGGCTGGGATGGGTGCCGGCATTCAGCATCTGCTCACGAAGTTCGAGGTGGGTGACGAGAAGCATGACGCTTTGGAGAAGGTATTGAAGGAGGGGGACAGGGTAAACAGAATCATCGAGGACATACTGATGATATCGCGGCCCCCGCATCTGAATCTGGCGCCATGCGACATCTCGGAGGTGATGGCGGATGGAGTGAGTCAGTGGGCGGAGAGGGCTGGAGGGCAGGGTGTTGAGATCAGGACCTACTACGCTACCGATGTGCCGCAGGTGAGGGGTGACAAGATACGATTGCAGCAGGCTTTTTCAAACCTGGTAGTGAACGCGATAGAGGCCATGGCCAACGGAGGGCAGGTGAGGATAGAGGTGACGGGGCCTGTTGGGGCGGAGTGGCTAGGGGACGGTGAAGGCGAGTGTGTCCAGGTCATGATACAGGACAAGGGGATCGGGATCAAGAAGGAGGACATAGCGAAGGTATCCGACCCATTCTTCACAACAAAGGCGAGAGGGACAGGGTTGGGACTACCGATCGCGAAGCGGATCATCGAGGAGCACCGGGGTGAGTTGGAGATCGAGAGCGAGGAGGGGGAAGGAACCAAGGTCACAGTGCGGCTTCCCCTGGCCAGGAGGGGAGGGCGATGAACGCTAGGATACTGATCATAGATGACGAAGAGACTCTGTGCTACTTCCTGAAAGAGTCGCTGGAAGAGAAGGGCTATAAGGCTGTTACGGCGCACACGGCAGGAGAGGGCTTGAAGGTGGCAACGAGCCAGCAGATAGACCTGGTGTTATTGGACTTGAAGCTACCTGATGGCGACGGCATAGATGTGTTGCATGAGATCAGGAAGGTGGACTCGAATCTGCCGGTGATAGTGCTGACCGGGCACGCGGCGGTCGAGAGTGCAGTGCAAGCGATGAAGCTCGGAGCGTATGACTACCTGGAGAAACCCATCAACCTGGCACAATTGAGCACCAGTGTTGCTGAAGCCTTGGACTCGAGGCGTCAGGAGCCTTCCGCGATTGGGGCGCGACAGTCGGACATTGAGGAGGGTGCCGCGCTCGAGCTGGCAGATAGCGTGGGGCTTACGGAGCAGAGTGGCGTGGCAGCAGGAGAGCTCGCAGTGATGTCGCGGACGCTGAGGCAGTTGGAGCGGCAGCTGGAAGAGACCGTAGCGTTGGATTCCATTTCTTCTGGCCTATTGCGGTCTCTGAATCTTGATCAGGTGATAGAAGGGACACTGGATGGGCTGCTTCAGTTATCCTCTGTAGACATGACTGCCATCTTTGTTGGTGATAGCGATGACGGGGAATTGGTGCTTGCCAGTCAACGTCGGTTTCCTTCCCGCGTCTGGGAAGATACAGCACTGCGAAGGCTCTCAGGCGAGGGCGTCTTGGGGAGATCCGTCGCTCGTTTGCCGAAGGTCCTCCCTCTGAGCGAAGCGGGTCCTGATCGGTGGGTCGAGCAACTGAACGCCCGCCTAGGGAATGACATCTTCACTCTCTTGGTTCCCCTGAAGGATCGGGATCAATTGCGAGGGCTCATGCTAGTCGGCCGTCGGGGTGTGCGCGCCTTTGACCGCGCGCAGATCCAGACGTTTTGTACGATTGCCGAGCGACTCGCTCTCGTGATGGGTCACGCAATCCTGCAAAGTTCGCTGTGGCAGCGCTTCAGTCAACTGACAGAGCGCGAGGCTCTTCACGAGAGTGTGCTGCAGGGGATGACGAATGGGTTGGTTGTGGTGGACAGGGAAGGGAAGACAAGACTGGTAAATCGGGCGGCAGAGTGGCTGCTCGGGTGCAACGAGGATGAGGTGCTTGACAGCCCCGTGGAGAATGTTCTGGCGTTTGGCGCTGAAATCGTGCGGAATAGTCTGGAGAGGGAATTGGCCTATTCCGGCGAGGAGATCGTAGTTGAGCGGGATGGGGAGGCGGGCATACCGTTGGGGATGAGCATATCGCCGCTGAGGGGAGACGGGGGTAAGGTAACCGGAGCGGTGGTCATGCTGAGCGATTTGCGGGAGGCGAGGGCACTGGAGGAGGACAGCAGGAAGTTGGATCGTCTCGCGTTCTTGGGAGAGATATCGGCGGTGATGGCTCATGAGATTCGCAACCCTCTCGCGGGGATGGGAGCAGGGATACAGCATATGCTTACGAAATTCGATGAGGGCGACGAGAGACATGAGGCCCTGGAGAGGATATTGAAAGAAGGGGACAGGGTTAATCGGATCATCGAGGACATATTGCTGATCTCGCGATCTCCACACTTGAATCTAGCTCCTTGTGACATATCGGAGGTGATGGGTGAGATAGTTTCACAATGGGAAGAGAAAGCCCGGGAGCAAGGGGTGAAGATCAGGGAGTATTACTCTTCGGCGTTGCCGTTGGTGAAAGGAGACAAAACACGATTGCATCAGGCATTGTCAAACCTGATCTCGAGTGGGATAGAGGCGATGCCAACGGGAGGGGAGCTGAGCATATCGGTGACCGGGCCCGGGAGTGGGGCTCTGGTAGGCAGCCGGAGAGGCGCAGAGTTGTGGGTGGATGGGGAATATGTAGAGGTGGAGATAAGGGACAGAGGCGTTGGGATAGGAGAGGAAGAGCTAGGGAAGATGTTCGAGCCTTTCCACGCGATGAAGGCCCGGGGGACGGGATTGGGTCTGGCGATCACGAGGCGCATCATCGCCGAGCATGGTGGTGAGGTAAAGGTAGAGAGTGAGGAGGGGGAAGGGACAAGGTTCGTGGTGAGAGTTCCCCTGGCAGGGAGGGGAGGGCAATGAACGAGAGGATACTGATCATAGACGACGAAGAGACGCTATGCTACTTTCTGAAGGAATCCTTGGAGGATAAGGGCTATCAAGCTGTGGCGGCGTACACGGCAGGAAAGGGTTTGGAGGTAGTAACGAGACAGCAGATAGACCTGGTGTTACTGGACTTGAAGCTGCCTGATGGAGACGGTATGGATCTGCTGTATGAGATCAGGAAGGTGGACTCCAATCTGCCGGTGATAGTGCTGACCGGGCATGCGGCGGTCGAGAGTGCAGTCCAAGCGATGAGGCTTGGAGCATACGACTACCTGGAGAAGCCCATCAACTTGGAGGAGTTGAGCATCGCTGCCGCCAAGGCCCTAGAATCGCGGGCCATGCGCCAGGAGATTCAACGATTGCGGTTCCAGCAGGATCGAGACCAAGAACTCATCGTTGGTGAGAATAAGAGCATGCAGGACATCATGCGGCTCATCGAGCGCGTAGCCCCCAGCAAGGCAAGCGTTCTGATCCATGGGGAGAGCGGGACCGGCAAGGAGGTCGTGGCCCAGGCGATACACAACATGAGTCCGAGGGCCAAGAAGGGCTTTGTGCCCATAAACTGCGCCGCCATTCCAGACACTTTGATGGAAACAGAACTCTTTGGCTACGAGGCTGGGGCCTTCACGGATGCAAGGCGTCAGAAGCTTGGCCTGATAGAGATGGCAGATGGGGGTACACTCTTCCTAGATGAGATAAGCACTCTGAAACCGGAACTGCAGGCCAAGCTCCTGCGCATTCTTGAGACAGGAAGCACGCGGCGACTGGGCAGCATGAAAGAGATGCACGTTGACCTTCGAGTCATCGCTGCCACGAATCGGGATCTGCGCGAAGCCATAAAGGAGAAGGTATTCCGTGAAGATCTCTATTATCGCCTGAGCGTAGTAGTCATAGACATACCCCCGCTTCGCGAACGCCTTGAAGATGTCGACAAATTCGCAGCAGCGTTCATCGCTGACTTCAATCGGACAAGGGCGACGAAGGTGAAAGGCATCTCGGATGATGCACTTCGTCTGATGCGGCAATACGAGTGGCCTGGCAACGTGCGCGAATTGCGCAATGTCATAGAGCGAGCGATGATTCTATGCAGCGATGACGTGATCAACGTAGGGGATCTTCCTGCAGAAATCGTGAGCAAGGAGCCGGGCGTGGCATTTGCAGGAAATCTCCTGCCGATTCCGCCGGTGGCTTCCGGTGTGGA
>JAUWYD010000111.1 GCA_030616025.1 Chloroflexota bacterium | reverse complement strand
GTAGCCGTCAAAGGGGCCCCTATACTGAATGATGCGACCATGGAAGACGCCCTCGCAGTGGACATGAACACCGTAACTCGTGTGATCAGTAACGGGTCACCGATGATAGGCACCGACTTGAAGACCTGTTCCCCAGAATTCCTGCGAGAGTTCCGAGATGCAGACCTCATCGTCAGCAAGGGCCAGGCCAATCTCGAGACGCTCGATGAAACCTCCGCCCCTATCTTCTTCATCTTGAAGGCAAAGTGCCCAGAGGTAGCTAGAGAGCTTGGCGTAGCCATGGGCGATGTCGTGGCCACACTAAACGGACGAAGAGACCCTGCTTGAACCTAGACCGTCGATCATCGAGATCCTCGGAGCTTGCCAATACCGAGCCTCTCATCTCACCGGCCAGAATAATGCTGCTAGGAGGGCCACAAAATAGACCAGTTGCCCAACGAGCAAAGCTAGGGTGAAGCCGAAGCTTATGGACAACATGGCCGCCAGCACCGAACCCAGAACCGATAGCGTACCGTTAATCCCCCAGGCCCAGGGCACAAACCTGGGCTCTCTGCCGTGAACCGCCGCTATCCCCAATGGAAAGGGCATGCCCATTAGCAAACCCAGGGGACAGAGCACAAGAACTGTCAACCCTATTCTATACACTATGTCGAGACCGGTGAACGTCTGCAAGAACCCGGAGTAACCAAGGTTGTAGAAACCCAAAAGCAACACCAGACCCAAGAGCGCGCCCTTCTGATAAGAGCCTCGCCTTTCCGGTCCAAACCGTCCACTCAAGTGGCTCCCCAGCCCTCCAAAAAACAGGAGTGAGAAGAGAATAACCGAGATAGCGTAGACAGGGTGTCCAAGAAAGAGAACGAACCTCTGAATCAATACAATCTCTACCATCAGGAACCCCGCACCCAGGCATGCGAAATACAAAAGAGCGCCAGAATAGCCTGTGACCAACTCACGTAATGACCTCCCCCTCGAGGCTATCAAAGGCGCCAGGATCAACAGCCCAGCCAGGAGTGATACAATGGTGATCAGGAATATCAATGTATCAGTCTGTTCACAGAAGAAGAAAAAGGGTTGATTATCGGTAGAGGAAGATACGCCACACTCCAATCCATGAGCGCGATGGAAGTTCTCCCTGTCCGTAGAATTGACCAAGTCAACAAAGATCTGCTCCGGCTGTCGGGTAGGCGTGTATACCAGAGGAAACCAAAAAGTATCGCTTGCCTCCTCTATGGCCTGTAACTCCTGGGTCGAAAAGGGGGTCCTTTTCACCAGCAAAGTGCCCAAGTACTCCCGTCTCGCCACCACTATGTGCTCCTCTGGATGGGCGATCTCCAATTCGTCCATCGCATCCAGAGCCAATGAAGTCATCTTCAGCATCTCTTCCGGATTGTCAACATACCACCGAGTCATGGCAAGGATGCCGTCGTCGGTGAGATGCTGCAAGTAGTCCACGAAGGCCTCTTTGGTATAGAGGTAGTTCTCCGTCAGAGCATAGGCTCCGGCCTGACTGGCCGCCCAGGTGTCGACCAGGGTCGCCTGGATAATGTCGTACCTCTTGTCAGAGTTCCGGATGTAACTCCTGCCTTCATCAACCACTGCCACGACGCCGGGCCTACTGTACAACTGACCCGAGAAATCAGCAAACCGATGATCCACTATATCCATCAGCAAGGGGTTTATCTCCACCGCAGTGATGGATTCACTTCCAAAGAGCAGGGCCATCAAGACTTCTGAGCCCCCGCCCGAGCCGATAACGAGGACGTCCTTCTTGTCAGTAAGGTGGTAAGCCAGCGAAGCCAGTTCCAACTTGAGAGGTTCCAGCTTTGATAAGTCGCCATCGAATTGGACCATGGCCGTGAAAGCGTATCCATCTATGAGGATAGACATCCTTTCCAGATCCTCTGATAGGGGATCGGAGGCATAGACCGCCACTCTGGAGAAGGAGTTCCACTTCTCGTAAATGGGCTCTTCCTCGGTGACGCCTTTCACCTGCCCTATCCGTATCAGCCCTTGGTTGGCATTGAAAGCAGCAAAGAGCCCTAGGACCAGGCCCGCCGCCAGCGCGATGTACACCCGCTTCCTCTCCCCCGCTGCCCAGGCAAACACCAGAGCCGCGCCTGCAGATAGGACGGCGATGAGCAGCACTCCCTGTATCGCACCTAAGAGATTCATGATGGGGATAATCAGGATACAGCCCAAACTGGCGCCGATCAGGTCAGCGAAGTATACCCTGCTTGCCACGTGGCCAAAGTGAGTGAGTATCAGGGAGATGGAGAGACCGCTAAAGAAGAATGGCAGAGCCATCGCGCAGACGACGAGAACGAAACCCAGCCCCTCGGTCGTAGTCAATGAACGCAAGGAGAGCTCGAACTCTGGAGGTACCTTCAACACCGCGACCAGGGCCAAGGGAAGAGCAAAGGAGAAGAGGAGACAAGAGACGAAAGCCTGTGGAGCAGCCTTATTCTTGGGAAACTGGTCAGCCAGCAGATAGATGCATATCCCGGCAACACTCATGCCCAGCAGGGCGAGAGAAACTGCCAAGAAAGCAAAGTGATAGAACATGACCACAGAAGCGAGGCGCATCAAGACCAGTTCGTATGTTAGCGCGGAGAGACTAATAAGAAAGACTCCCCCCATCAGCCCTACTATCTTCGGCCTCTTCACCGTGGCTTTGTGTCCTCCAGGACAGGTGTTTTCGCTGGTGTATCATATCATGCCCGTCAGCTCCAAGCAAGCCCCGAAACCTCGCATCGACGCAGGTCCGCGGATTGACAGGATGTGAAAGGTAAGATAAGTTTCAGTCTTGAAGGCCAGAGCAATGGAAACGGCGCGATTCCTTGAACATCTCAAGAGCCTCTCCACCTACGAAAACCAGATCAGCCACGTGGAGCACATTCCCGCCCGGCAGCCCCGCTACGGCCAGCTGACAAGGCCGTTGCCGCAACGGCTGAAGTCGTCTCTGGAAGCCTCCGGTGTAAGCGAACTCTACACCCATCAGGCTGAGGCAGTCAACGCCGTAAGGGACGGGCACAATATCGTTGTCACCACATCCACTGCCAGCGGAAAGACCCTCTGCTACAACGTCCCAGTCTTGGAATCCATCCACACCGACCCTGAAGCGCGAGCGCTGTATCTCTTCCCGACCAAGGCGCTCGCCCAGGATCAAATACGGAGCTTGCGCGACCTGACGCGTCACGCCTACGAAGATCTGAGGTTTGGCACCTATGACGGCGACACCCCACGCTCCGCTAGGGCTCGCCTCCGTAAGTCGGCATCCATTGCCCTCACCAATCCGGATATGCTCCATCTTGGCATCCTCCCCAACCACCGCTTGTGGTCACAGTTCTTGGCCTGCCTGCGCTTCGTCGTCATAGATGAGGCTCACGTGTATCGAGGTGTCTTCGGCTCACACGTGGCCTGTATCTTGCGACGCCTGCGACGCCTCTGCAAGCGGTACGATTCCCAACCCTTGTTTATCTGCTGTTCAGCCACAATCGCCAATCCTGCCCAGCACATCCAGAACTTGACCGGTATCGCTCCTCTGGTCATAGGTGATGATGGCTCCCCTCAGGGAGGCAAGGATTTCGTGCTTTGGAACCCAGCCTTTGCCGATCCGGAGAAAAACGTCCGTCGCAGCGCCAACATCGAAGCCACACACCTCTTCACCGAGCTCGTCCGCCAGGGGCTTCGCAATATCACGTTTACCAAGGCCCGCAAGGTAGCAGAGCTCGTCCTGCGATACAGTCGAGAAGTTCTCCAGCGAGAAGACCCAGACTTGGTGTCCCTGGTGAAATCGTATCGCGCTGGGTATCTTCCCCAGGAACGAAGACAGATAGAACAACAGCTCTTTCATGGTCAGCTATTGGGAGTCACTGCCACCACCGCCTTGGAATTGGGTGTGGACATCGGCACTCTGGACGCCACCGTGCTGGTAGGCTACCCCGGAACCATTGCGAGTACCTGGCAACAGGCCGGCAGGGCTGGCCGTGGGGTACGTCACTCCCTCTCCTTTCTCATCGGTCTCGACAACCCGCTGGACCAGTATTTCATGCGCCATCCTGAAGAGCTTTTCGGACGCAGCCACGAGAATGCGCTGCTGGATCCGAACAACGTCTATCTCTTGCGGCAGCATCTGCCTTCTGCCGCTTACGAAATGCCGTTGACGAATCGGGACGAGGAACTCTTCGGCCCGGGATTCGCCAAAGCCATGACTAACTTGCAGGAGGATGGCAAGCTGAAATACAGGAGTAATCGGTGGTACTACCCCCTTGCCGCCTATCCGGCCGAGGAGGTGAACATCCGCTCCATGTCGGCGGATACCTACTCTCTCCTTGATGAAACTGAGGGCTTTCGTCTGCTGGAGGAGGTAGAGGCGACCAAGGCCTTCTATCGCATCCATCTTGGCGCGATCTACTTGCGCCAGGGAGAAGCTTACTTGGTCACCAAACTGGATCTGGACGCCCGCATCGCCCACGCCAGACCAGTGGAGGTGAATTACTACACCCAACCCCGAGAGACCAACGAGCTGCGCATCGTCCACCGCTGGCGGCAGCAGCCCCTGCGCGCCGCTTCCGCCTACTATGGTCAAGTGAGGGTCACCGAGCAGGTTATCAGCTACAAACGGAAGCGGCAGTTCACCGACACAGTGCTCAGCGAGGAAGACTTGGATCTGCCGCCCCAATCGCTTTCTACCACAGCTCTGTGGTTTGGCGTGCCGCGAGAGGTCGGCAAGAGGCTCCGCCCCCGAGACTTTCATGGCGGCCTTCACGCAGTGGAGCACGCCGCGATAGGCATTCTGCCCCTGTTCGCCATGTGCGATAGACAGGATATCGGAGGTCTCTCCACACCCAGCCACTGCGACACGGGAAAGCCGCAGGTCTTCATCTATGATGCCTTCCCCGGAGGTGTGGGGATAGCCGAGAAGGGCTTTGCCATACTGCCGCAGCTCTGGGAAGCCACACTCAGGGCCATCGAAGAATGCCCGTGTGAGGAAGGTTGTCCCTCGTGCATCCACAGCCCGAAGTGTGGCAACAACAACGAGCCGCTGGACAAGGCGGCAGCGACGCTTATCCTTCAGGCGCTGCTGCGTTCGTAACCATGCCCAACGAAGCCTTCCGTCTCGCGA
>JAUWYD010000171.1 GCA_030616025.1 Chloroflexota bacterium | reverse complement strand
GGGGTCTTTTGGGCATCAAGGAGGCAGTCAAGCCAGAACTCCTCACGTCGCTGTATGTCGTTCGGGGGTATGTTCAGGACGTTGCGTTGCTCGCTGTCAGGGTCGCAAAAGCGGTGCCGGATTCCACGCGTCGCTGCGACGCGCTCGACAGTAGATTCCCTGACCTCGTTCAGTATACAAGCCTCATCGCTGAACTCCTCTGCCAGTAGCTGAATCTGGTGCGTTTGGCACTGTTGAGCCAGATATTGCTCAAACCCACGGACCTCTTCCGTGCACTGGGGCCCTTCGGAGTCCCTTAGGTATTGGATCCTGTGGTTCACGCCGACAAGGAAGACACGCATCGGTCGTTCTAATCGAGGGATGGGCAGTTCTGAGGACAGCAGGCCGAACTGCTGATTACGCAGTCATTCTTTCGTCAAATCGCCCGTTCGACAGTCGTTTTCCGATCCCACTCTCAATGTCTCAGGCAAGCATGGCGTCCAGGTCGGGCCCTTCGAGGGTCTCGACCTCTATCAACTTCTTGGCCACATTGACGAGCTTGTCCTTGTTCTCTCGCAGTATGCGCAGCGCTGTCTCGTGGGCCTGGCTGATCAGGCGACGCACCTCTTCGTCTATGGTGCGGGCCACTTCCTCGCTGTAGTTGCGTTGTTCTCCGATCTCCCGGCCCAAGAAGACCAACTCTTGCTTGTGCCCAAACGTCAGAGGTCCGAGCTTCTCGCTCATACCATACTCGGTGACCATCTTTCGGGCCAACTGAGTGGCCCGCTCGAGGTCGTTGCTCGCTCCGGTGGTCACGTCGTCGAAGACCAGTTCCTCCGCGGCTCGTCCTCCCAGCAAACCAGCCAACTCGTCCTCGAACTTGGAGCGCTGCATCAGATACCGATCATCCTCAGGCAGAGGCATCGTATAGCCCAGCGCCATGCCGCGCGACACGATGGACACCTTGTGCACGGGGTCGCAGCCCGGCAGAGTCTTCATCACCAGAACGTGGCCCGCCTCGTGATGGGCTATGATCTCTTTCTCGTCGTCGCTGATGAGGCGGCTCTTCCGTTCGGGGCCGGCGATGACCCTCTCCACCGCCTCCTGCAAGTCCTCCATCTCGATGGATTTCTTGTCCAGTCGTGCTGCGAGGATGGCCGCCTCGTTGAGCAGACTCTCAATGTCAGCTCCCGAGAAACCGGGAGTCTGCTTGGCGATCACATCGAGGTCCACTTCCTCGGCAAGGGGCTTGCCTCTGGCGTGAATCTCCAGAATAGCCTTGCGGCCGTTCCTGTCCGGGAGATCCAACACTACCCTTCGATCGAAACGGCCGGGCCGCAGCAACGCTGGATCTAGGATGTCCGGGCGGTTGGTGGCGGCCATGACGATGACATTCGTGTCCGTGTCAAAGCCATCCATCTCTACCAGTATCTGGTTCAGAGTCTGCTCTCGCTCGTCGTGACTGCCGCCTAGGCCCGCTCCGCGGTGGCGTCCCACAGCGTCTATCTCATCCACGAATACTATGCAAGGAGAGTTGCCTTTGGCCTGCTCGAAGAGATCTCTCACTCGTGAGGCCCCAACACCAACGAACATCTCCACGAACTCAGAACCGCTGATGGAGAAGAAGGGTACCTCGGCCTCACCAGCCACGGCGCGAGCCATCAACGTCTTTCCGCAGCCAGGTGGCCCCACCATCAGCACCCCTTTGGGGATGCGGGCTCCCAGTGCGCTGAACTTCTCCGGCTCCTGCAGAAACTCGACTACTTCCAGGAGTTCCTGCTTTGCCTCCACGACCCCGGCAACGTCCTCGAAAGTAACCGTGGGCTGATCCCCGGTTAACATGCGAGCACGGCTCTTTCCGAAGGACAAGGCCTGACTATTGCCGCTCTGAGCCTGCCGCATCATGAAGAGTAAGAGGCCACCGATCAGAATGAGAGGCAGGAATGACCCTAGGATAGCGAACCAGCTACCCCATTCGCTCGGCGTTTGGATCTCTATCGTCATCCCATTCAGCATTTCCTGGGTCACACCAAGGTTGGTGAGAACCTCCGTGAGGTCAGCTCCTGGCTCTTTGCGAGACACCACCTCCACGCCACTTGTGCGGGTGATTCGCAAATCATCGCCAGAGACGAGAATCCTACTGATCCTGCCTTCCCTGGCATCCTCGGCCACGCTAGTAATGGGCACCGAACTCAGACTAGTGGAAGCACTATACACATTGTAGAAAAGGGCGATGGCGATCACGACGATGATCAAGTATATCAGCCCATTTCTGATCCATCTTGAACCCACTCTTGATCCTCCACACGACGAAACTCTGGCGGGGTACCTGTGCTTCGTACTTCGCCAAGTCCTCAGTTCATACGTAGCTACATCTACATTATTATACCAGAGAATCTCGCAAAAAGCCAGGGGGCCTGACCGCTCGGCCCTCGGTGACGGACGGGATGAGCGTACGTGCTCACTAGGCGAAGGGCCTATCACTGCGGTGACAGATCAAAGCCAGTGGGCCGCTTGGCCACCAGTTCGCGGTTTCCTGCCAGGTGTCTCTTTGACTTATGCGAAGTACCGCAAGAAAACCGTCACCCACAGGGGTATCAGTCCCAGGACGGCCACAAGGGCCACCACGCCCATGACACAGCCGACCGAGTCGGGGCCTGAGCGCTGCATTGCCTGACCGGAGACGACCTTCTCCTTGGCTACGCCGCGCGGATGGGCCCTGATCTCCCTATCCATGCGGCGGCGCCCTGAGGTTGCCGCGCGCTCCTCGGGCCCAATGCGTTCCAGCAATTCGATCTTGCCCCGCTGACGACGGTAACCATCCAACGCTTCTTCCATATCGCTGGCTGTTCTGTAGCGAGCTGTCGAGGTCTTAGCCAGGGCCCGATGCACCAATGCACCAAGAGAGTCGGGCACCTGTGGATTGGCTTGGCTAAGTGGATCAGGCTCTTCTCGGATGTGCTTCTCAGCTATCGCTGAGGAGCCGTCGCCTCTGAAGGGAGGTCGTCCCGTGAGCATCTCGTACAAGATCACCCCGAGAGCGTAGACATCGGAGGCTGGAACGGCTCTTCGCCCCATCGCCTGCTCTGGGGAGAGATAGTGAGCGGCATGGAGGGAAGGGGATTGCTCCCGCGGGGATATGGGAGGCGCGTCCACCACACCGAAGTCAGATACTCTCACTTGCCGGTCGCTCGTTAGCAGGATGTCGCGAGGTGTGAGGTGGCCATGGACATAGCCCGCTCGATGAGTGGCGTCCAGTGCGGCGCAGACCGGAATGGCTATGTCGAGGGCTTCTTCTGGGCTCAGCGGGGCCTGCGAGGCAAGCAGAGACTCAAGGTTCTGTCCTTCGACGTACTCGGTGACGACGTAGTGGAGATCTCTGTCGCTGCCGACGTCGTGAATGGCGACGATGTTGGGGTGGGATACCCCTGCCATGGCCCGAGCTGCGTTCTGGAAGCGATCCACAGAATCCTGCTCGACTGCAAAACGCTCTCGAAGTACCTTCACCACGACGGCTCGGTTCAACGAGGTGTCCTGGGCTTTGTAGGTCACGGTTCTTTCACCATGACCCATTTCCGCCAGTTGACGATAGCGACCTTTCAACAGAATCTCAGCCATATCTCGCCGCCAACGGAGTCAAGTGAATCAACCGAATTCTATCTCATCCGTTCCTGCCTGTCAACGCTCGTGGTGACGTCGGCCTTGTCAAACGAGGCAGGTTTGATATAATCTTCCTGGATGCGTGCGTGATGACTGACAGGTTGGACCATCTTATCGCCAAGGTAGAAGGTCAGCTGACTAATACTGATGAGACTACCGTTAGTCCGGTTCTCATCATGCTCAGCGGGCTGCCAGGCGCTGGCAAGTCCGACCTGGCGCGCCGCTTGGTCGAGATACTGCCTTTCGTCATCATCGAAAGCGATCATGTGCGTAAGATACTCTTTCCCCAATGTGAGTACACGGCTGAGGAGAGTCGCTGGGTGCACCGCACCTGTCATGCTTTGATGGCCAAGCTCTTGCGCAAGGGCGTGCGTGTCATCTACGATGCGACCAACCTCTACGAGCGGCATCGAGAGTTGGTGTATCGTCTGGCCGACAGTGAGGGCGTCAAGCTGATAACTATCAAGGTAGTGGCACCAGGAG
>JAUWYD010000390.1 GCA_030616025.1 Chloroflexota bacterium | reverse complement strand
CATCTACAACAGCTACTATCTTCGCTTCCATCTGTGCGTGGTCATCTCCGCCCAGTGGCCTGCCCAAGCTGTCCGCATCACCCATGGGCTCGATGTGAGCCACTACCTCGGTCACTTCAGGTGCGGCTACCTTCACCTGGGTCTCCAGACGGGTTGCCAGATCGTGTGCTTCTTCGAGTGAGACTTGGCGTTCCACCTCTAGGTGCAGTTCGACGTGATTACCCCCGTCTGCCTCTCGGACCCAGATGCTATGAGCACTCGCCCCCAGCTCTTGTGCAATCCTCTTGACGCGGGCGGCGAGATCAGCGTTGGCCTCGCCGGGCTCATAGTGAACCACAACGTCGGCGCGAGGGACCAGCTTGCCAACTACATCCTCGACCTTGGCGGCTATCTCGTGAGCAGCATCGAAAGTGGCATCTCCATCGATCTCCAACACGATATCTACGAAGCTCTTGGGCCCGGCACGGCGTACACGAACCTGCCGGCAGGCGCTGACTCCCTCGATCTGCTCCACTTGGCCATTGATCTCCTCCGCCAGCCCGGTCGGCGCTGTGTCGAGGAGTACCTCCACGGATCGTTTCCCGAGTTGGAGGCTGACGAGAATAACAAGGAGGGCCACCCCCAAGGCTGCGAGAGCATCCGCATTGGCCAACGCCGGGAGGCCGCCGACCCATTCGCTGATCTTGACCAGGAACAGTCCAGCCATGACCACTGCTGAACTCCAGATGTCGGTGCTGAAGTGCAAGGCGTCGGCCTCCAGGGCCTGGCTATCGTACTTTTCCGCCACCCGGCGCAATGCTCTCGACCGGTTGAAATCAACGATGATGGAAAGCGCAACCACACCGAAGGCCCATAGATTAGCGTCAACGTGTACCTCTTTGAAGAAGAGGCGGTTGATGACCTCATAGATGATCCAGACACACGTGAGGAGTAGGAGCAAAGTTTCCGCCAGGGCAGAGAGATTCTCCACCTTGCCATGGCCATAAGGATGGCTTTGGTCGGGAGGCGTGTCCGAGACCCGTATGGCACCATAGGTGATCACGGCGGCGACCAGATCGAGGCCGGAGTGCGCAGCCTCGGCCAGGATACCAAGGCTCCCCGTCAGGATACCCACAACCAGTTTTGTGCCCGTCAGAAGGATAGCAGCCAACACCGACCAGAGGGCTACGGCCTTCTTCTCATCACCGGCCTTCTCTTTTGCCTTTGGCGCGTTCATACCTCCAATTGTACTCAATTCTTTCCAGGCACGAAAGGGGAGCGCTAACGCAAGCCGGCAAGCACGACCATGAGCATGGCTAGCGCGAAGCCAGCACCTGCATACATGGCCCCGCCCGTTCCCCAGACGACGAACACCGCTCCCATGATAAGGGGCCCCAAGGTCTGACCCAGTCGCAACACCATGCCATTGATGGACATGAGAGCGCCACGCTGCTCCATGGGCGCCAAATCTGCCAGCAGTGCCATCAGGCTGGGGATGTTGATACCCTGAGCTACGCCGAAGACTACGGTGGGAATCAGCAATAGCCAGATGTTGGAAACAAAGGGGACAGTAACCAGAGCCACGGCATAGAGAATACAACCTGCTGCGATGAGAGTCCTCTCTGAGGAGAGCTTCGCCAGACGT
>JAUWYD010000183.1 GCA_030616025.1 Chloroflexota bacterium | reverse complement strand
GCTTGACCCAGAGCGGGGACGTAAAGATCTACGAGAATCTGGACGTGCTTCCCAGGGCGTTCGTCGTGCATAGAGCCCGCGTGATCCAGGACGGTGAGGAGGTCATTGCCGCCCTGCAGGATGAATCATTCGCACCAGGCGTGGAGGTCATACTCAGCGGGGAAGGGCCAGGGCTGGCATCGGGGGCCGAGGAGGGGGAAGACGCGGTGTCTATTCTTTCCTATGAGCCTGAACGAGTGGTCATCGGAACCAGTCTGGAGAGCGCCGGTTACCTTGTCCTCACCGACCCGTATTACCCAGGTTGGCGGGCCCTCGTGGATGGACAATCGGCGGAGATCTTGCGCGCAGACTACTACTTTCGTGCCGTCCATCTTGCCGAAGGCGAGCATGCCGTAGAGTTCATCTACGATCCCACGAGCTTCAAAGTCGGGCTGGTGGTGAGTGTGCTCGCGGCGTTGGTGGTGTCTGGAGGGCTGGCATGGGAACAGTTGAGAAGTTGGCCTTCTATCTGCTGAAGAAGGTTGACAAGGCTGTGCGGCACTACGATCTCATCAAGGACGGGGATCGTTTCGTGGTCACTGTCGCGAAGGACCCTCCCCAGGCAAAGGTAAACCTGTTTCGGACCGTACAGAGGTACACGAGAGGAAAGGGCGTATGATCTTGGGCGCGTGGGTACGCTCCCTCATCAGGTATGAGAACGCCCCCTTCGCAGAAGGGGGCGTCGCAACTGATTGGGTGGTTTCAGAGGATGCCTCTCATCGGGACCAGGAGATCTGCTCATCGTACCAGTTCCGTCTTTGCAGGTTCTCACGACCTGAGAACTCACCGTCGAACTGCTCACTGGTCGCATAGGTCGAGGAACCTGTGTTGAATAGCTTGCGTTGATTGCTGCCATCGGCCCTCATCACCCAGACGGCCCACGGTCCGCCCCGGTTGGAGAGGAAGGCTATGTGAGACCCGTCCGGAGACCAGGCAGGCAAACCATCGATGGAACCGTCAGTGGTGAGTCTCGTCTCGCCACTCCCGTCACCGTTGATTACCCAGATGTCCCAGTTGTCACCTGTCTGGCGCATGAAGGCAATCTTGCTGCCGGTCGGCGACCAGTCGGGTGAGGAGTCGGTAGGGTTGGAGGTTAGTTGCTGCCGATTTCCTCCCAGGCGATCCATGACGGTGAGTCCTCTGGTTCTGGCCACGATGCGTTGGCCATCGTTGGACCAGTCGGGGTTGTCCGCATCTCCCAGGTCCTGCTCTGCGTGCTGCGCGAGTGCGTGCGTCAATACATGAGATATGCGGTGGGGTCCGAACCTCTTGGTGGCGTAAACCAGTGACAGGCCGTCGGGCGACCACCGAGGCAGGCTGTCCTCATTTGGCTCTCCGCTCCCACGGGGGCGATCGCGGCCGGCTCCTCCCACAGCGGAGGTTACCAGTCCCCGAAAGCTATTATCCCAGGAACGATAGGCGATACGGTTGCCCGGCAGATCCAGCGCAGGTTCACTTGCAGCACCGATTACGTTCAGGTCATTCCCATTGATGTCCGAGATGTGGAGTTCATAGTGGGTCTGTCCACCGACGTACCGTGGGTAGGCGATCTTGCCGCTTAGAGTGGCTGGCCTCGGTGTTGCGGTGGGAGCAGGCGTCGTAGCGGTCGGGCTGGCGCCTGGAGGCGATGTTGGAGTAGGTGCCTCAGTGGTCGCCGTGGCCTCTGGAGAGGCTGCTGGAGATTCCTCCACAGTGGGAGACGCCATAGCCACCTGTTGGTCTAATTGGGCACTGTTGGCCATCATCCTGAAGATGGGCCACGATGTCTGTTCCCACGTGTCCGCAGGACCAATGGCCCATATGCCGTGCCAATTGGAATCCTTCACGGTAGCCGCTATGTAGATCGTGGTCGGAGTCTGCAGTCCTGTTATTTCCCCTCGCACTGTGGCCCACTCCCAGCCGGCCAGGGAGACGATTTCCACTCCTCCCAACTGGGAGCCCAGCGGGAGGTCTATCAGCTCACGAGCTTTGATCAGGCCTCCCATGTTGTCCATTCCCTCCTCGTCTGGCGTCAACGGAAGGGAGCTGATGAAGAAGATATTGCCCCTGAGGAAGTCTATGTCGTCCTCTCTTTCTGCAAAAATGGTTTGTAGCTCTTCCTCTCGGACGAACCACGTGCTGGGGTACAGCAGGGAGATGTTCAAGTCACTCCTGCTGTACGTGGAAAAGGAGACATCGGGCGGCAGGGTGCCGCCACATTCCATCAAGCCTGCCTGGGCGGTCTCCAGGTCCGGATCGAGAGCCAGGGCTTGCTCAAACTCAGGAATAGCCTGCGCGCAATCCCCCAGCTGCAGATAAGCCTGTCCAAGCCTGCCGTAGCCTTCGGCGTTCTGGGGTTCCAAGCTGACTGCCCACCGGTATTGAGTGATGGCATCTTCATACTGTCCTCTTGCGAAGAGATCATCGCCGGCTCTGATGTAATTGGTGGCAGAAGGAGCTGACGTTGCCGATGGTTGAGGCAGGCTGACAGGCGTGGGTGTCGAGGGCGTCCTCCCGAGGAGACTCACCACCAAAGAACTAAGGGGCTTGCTGGGGAGGATGAACTCCGAGACCACAACCGACGCTCCGGTCAAGATGCAGCACAGGGCTAGGAGGGCTATCAGTATGGGTACGGCCAACCTTGACGCTTTCCTCTGCTTTGCGGGGCCAGGAGTCGCCTGCTTCGCCTGGACTGGAGGGGGTGCGGAAAGGGGCCTGGGTGGCGGGGCCTCGGTGGGAGCGGACACTCTCTCTTCAGGCGGGTTGGCTTGAATCCACTGGGTGCCGTCGTAGTAGTACCATAGGCCGCTCTGCGCTCCGATCATCCAATACCGTCCTTGCTGATCCAAGACCTGGAGTCTTCGTAGCTCAGCCTCAAAGTACTGTTCGTCTATCTCACCGGTGTCCAATTTGCTCTTGAGTTCTTTGAATTTCCTCTCGACCTCACGAAAGTCCATGAGAAGCCTCCTTGATCGCGTCCATGACGGTTACTAGCGTGGCGGCCCCTTCGGCATGTTGGAGGAACCACCGGGGCCAGCGCAGATAGCAGCGCTGCTTGTGACGTTTCGAGCTTTCAATGATCCGGGAACCCGAACACCCAGGTCTCACTTGGTGGGCTGATGGGCGGGTCCAGCGGACCTGCGGGAGCCTCTCCTCGTTGCGCCCTGACTGTGACGTGCCAGTAGTACCTGTCATCAACAGCATCGCCCCGCCGGAACCATGGGAACGTCCACGTGGTATCCCGTACGTAGTCCCCCCAGAAAGCGCTACATGCGTTCCAGCAGACCTCCACGTGATAATACTCGTCCCCGCTCAGGTCACCGACGGGTTGCCAATTGAGAATCGCATCATAGCCTGGTCCGCGTTCGTCACCATTTCCGGGCTCGAGCAGAACGGGTGGGCCATATCTCATCTGAGGTGTTGGCGCGGAGGTCGCTGTCGGTTGAGGAGCAGAAGTAGGTGTGGGACTGACCCCGGCTGAAGAGCCCTCCGGAGTAGCGGTCGGCGCACGTGTCGGCGAACTCTCAGGCTGTGTAGGCGCCAATGCTGGCGCGGTAGCTTCAGGCGGAGCAGTGGGATTGAGGGCTGGGGTCCGGCTCACCTCCACAGTGGGAGCGGGGCTGTCTTGCACAGGAGCAGTCACCACCGAGAGCCTGCCAAGCTGGTAGGATACAATGGCGACCACGATCAAGCAGGCGAGGAAGAGGACGCCGACCAGGCCGAGGATGAGGCGGTTGCCTACGGCCCTCTTTTCAGCGGGGACGGGTGGCACTTCCTCAATGCCTGGCGGTGTCATCTCACCTCCCACAGGCAACAGTGCTGGGGGAGGTGAGTCCGGTACCCAGTCACCGTCATCATACCGGTACCATTTCTCGGTCTTGG
>JAUWYD010000306.1 GCA_030616025.1 Chloroflexota bacterium | reverse complement strand
GTTTCACGGTTTCCTGCCGGCGGGCCACGTAGACTCGGCTGCCAACGCTTACCAGCGTGCCATCCCCTGGTATGGGCACGCTGGGCTGGGGACCATCGAGATCGTTGGCAATCCGGAGGGCGTGGTGGGCAAGGCCACTCTGGCAGATGTAGAGAAGGCCCTCCCTGGCGTCGAGGCGTTGCTGGATTATATCGTCAGATTGCACGACGATATTATGGAGCGTTTCCCGTCAGGCGCATTGCCTGACGCGTCGCTGGTCACGCAGCGCTTTACGCAGGAAGAGGTGGATGATTTCTTGAAAGGCCCGCTGAATGGCGGGAAGCACCTCTACACAATCGCTTGGCCACCATGTTAAGATGAGCGGTGGTGGAGTGAAGGCGCGCCTGGTGCCTGCGCTCGCCCTGCCGATTTTGACAGGTGGCAGCTGGAGCAGCGCGGGCGATCGTTGACACCTTATCCATTATGGAGAGCAGAATGAACGAGATGAAGCACTATGAAATCACTCGCGATGATCTTAGTCAGTTCGCGAACCGAGGGGCGGATTTCATAAAGCTATTCCCGGCCAGCTTTGGCGGCCCTGACCTGGTCAAGGCAATTCTCGCCCCCCTTGACTCAAGTTCAAATCATCCCCGTCGGGCGGGTCAATCTAGACACTGCAGCTGATTTCATCAGAAAAGGAGCCGTCGCTCTCGGGGTGGGAAGCAGCCTGGTGAATCAGAAACTGCTGGATGCGGGTGAACTCGATGAACTGACGCGCCTGGCGGCTGCCTTCATCGAGCAAGTGAAGAAGGGTAGAGGGGTGTCTTGAACGTCGGCTTTGTTGACTTCACTCTTGAGAACCGCCATGAGGCGGAAGGAACAGGCGCGCGATGAGGTGGAGGGTACTGGTATCAGCTCCGTACATGCTGCCAGTTCTGAGCGAGTATCACTCGATCTTTGAGGAGAATGATGTCGAAGTGATAGCTGCGTCGGTCCGGGAACGTCTGAGCGAGGCCGAATTGCTGCCACTTGTTGGGGATGTGGATGGTGCCATCTGCGGAGATGACCGTTTCACGGAGGGGGTCTTGCGGGCCGCGCCGAGGTTGAGAGTCATCTCAAAGTGGGGGACAGGCATTGATTCCATCGATCTGCAGGCCGCGGGTCGGCTGGGCATCCGGGTCTGCAACACGCCTGGGGCCTTCACCGACCCGGTGGCTGATACGGTGATGGGCTACATCCTAGCCTTCGCCCGTCAGTTGCACTGGATGGATCAGGACATTCGTGCAGGCCGGTGGCAGAAGCCGTTGTGCGTGTCTTTGCAGGAACGTGTCTTGGGTGTCGTTGGCGTCGGCAATATCGGTGTCGCGGTGGCCCGGCGCGCTGTGGCCTTCGGGATGCATGTGCTGGGCAACGATATCGTGGAGATCCCGGCCTCATTTCTAGCAGACACTGGATTGAAGGTCGTGTCGCTGGATCAGTTGTTGGCTGAGACAGACTTCGTGAGCCTGAACTGCGACCTGAACCCTACCTCGTATCACCTGATTGGTCAGCGCGAACTGGCGCTGATGAAACCTACAGCCTATCTGATCAATACGTCGCGCGGGCCAGTGGTCGACGAGCAGGCGCTGGTGCGCGCCCTGCAAGAGCGCCAGATCGCCGGTGCCGCCTTGGATGTATTTGAGAAAGAGCCACTACCGCCAGACAGTTCGCTGCGCGCTCTGGACAACTGCCTTCTCGCGCCACACAATGCCAACAGCAGCCCGCAGGCGTGGCGTCGCGTGCACGAGAACACGATCCACAACCTGCTTAAAGGGCTGCGAGATAGTTCACCCAGATCAGGACGCGAGAACGCTTGAGGTCGGCTTGAAGACGGGTCTCAATGTACAGACAATCTGGTCATGGCTCATCATCCTGTGACAGAGAAAGGAACGTATTATATGGAGCACGCGTAATGGAGGATATCCAAGACTACTTGGCCAAATCGGCTTCACATCACACTCAGCTCTGTCCACGACAGGTGCTGGGTGTGCGGATGGGGATCTACGCCGGTCGCTTGCTAGGCCTTGACCTGCCGCAGAGCAATAAGCGGTTGATAACCATTGCCGAAACAGATGGTTGTTTCGTTGATGGTATCAGCGTGACTACCGGCTGCTCGGTCGGTCGCCGCACGTTGCGAGTAGAGGACTATGGCAAAGTAGCCGCAGCCTTTTCTGACAGCCACACTGAACAGAGCGTGCGTATCGTCCCCAGGGCGGACGCGCGCACCTTGGCCAATGAGTATGCACCGAATGAAGGCAGCAACTGGGATGCTATGCTGTTGGGCTACCAGACAATGCCTGATGAGCTACTGTTTTCCTGGCAGGCCGTGGCGCTCTCCACACCAGTTGAAGACATCATCAGCAGCCCAGGCGTGTGGACCAATTGCCAAGTTTGTGGTGAGGAAATCATCAATGAGCGGGAAGTTGTATTGGAGGATAGTGTGCTTTGCCGCTCATGCGCAGGATTCTCCTATTACACTCTGCTGCCAGGCCAAATTGATCCATAAGCGCGACAACGTATGTCGGCAGAGACTACCAGCGTTCTTGGTC
>JAUWYD010000089.1 GCA_030616025.1 Chloroflexota bacterium | reverse complement strand
CGAAAAAGGGTACCGAACGGATTGTCCCCCTGGCCGATCTCTACTCCGGGAAGGGTGAAAGGCCTCTTACTCTGCAGGCCGACGAGGTGCTTGTTGAGGTGCAGATCCCTGCGGCAGCCGCGCGATGCAGCGGGGATTATCGGAAGCTGCGGTACCGAGGCGCGATGGACTTCCCTCTGGTCGGGGTAGCCGCCGTGGTCAGCAGGGATGGTCTGGATATCACTGCCGAGGCAAGTCTTGCCTTGACCGCTGTCAGTATGGCCCCCATCCTCGTGGAGGAAGCCGGCAAACTTCTTCAGGGGCAAGAGTTGACCGATGAGCTTGTGGCGCAGGCTGCAGGCGCTGCTTATGAGGTGGCTCATCCTGTGAACAACATAGGGAGCAATCCCTCGTACAGGAGGAAGATGGTCCGCGTTCTCACCATGAGGGCCATCAGGAATGCGTGGGCAAGGGAGTGAACCATGGAGAAACGGCTCATCCAGTTGAGCGTCAACGGTGATGAGTATGATGTGGTGGTCAGGCCGAACCAGACTCTGCTTGAGGTGTTGAGGGAGGACTTGGAGTTAACGGGGGCCAAGGAGGGATGCGGCGAGGGGGCCTGTGGAACCTGCACGGTCCTGTTGGAGGGAAAGCCGGTGCGCTCCTGCCTCACTCTAGCTGTCGAAGCTCAAGCCAAGCAGATCGAGACTGTCGAGGGATTGGCTTCGGACGGAGAGCTGCATCCTGTCCAGAAGGCGTTCATTGAACACGGGGCCATTCAATGCGGTTTCTGCACTCCAGCCATGATCCTCACGACGAAGGCCTTTCTGGAAGAGAACCCAGACCCCTCTGAGGGCGAAGCCAGACGCGCCATCTCAGGAGTGGTCTGTCGTTGCACAGGGTATGCGAAGATTGTGGCAGCAATGATGGCTACGCCTGGCGAGTTGTAGAAGGAGGGGTCAGAGCTATGGCAGAACATACTCTTGTTGGCCATCGGGTGCCGAGGATCGATTCCCTCGATAAGGCCACGGGCCAGGCTCGGTATACAGCAGATCTAACCCTGCCGCGTATGCTTTATGCAAAGGTGTTGAGGAGCCCTCATGCCCATGCCAGAATCCTCAACATTGATGCCAGTAAAGCTGAGAGACTCCGCGGTGTCAAGGCGGTCGTGACTGGGAGGGACACAGCAGGGGTGAGATGGGGGGTATTCCGGTACACTCGGGATCAGCAGCTTCTGACTGGCGACAAGGTTCGATACATCGGAGAAGACGTGGCAGCTGTGGCGGCTGAGGACGAGGAGATCGCCGTGGAGGCCCTTGAGCTGATCGAGGTGGATTACGAGGTCTTGCCGGCTGTATTCGGTCCTCTTGAAGCTATGCAAGAAGGCGCCCCTCAGATCCACGATCACGCAGAGAATAACATCAATATCCATGTGCCGATTGAGGTGGGAGGCGTCGAGAAGGGGTTCAAGAAGTCCTACCTTGTTCGAGAGGATCGTTTTGTCGATTCCGAATACACCTACTGCCAGACTGAGCCCTACGCGGTACTCGTAAACTGTGATCTTTCCGGCAACCTTGAGATTTGGACGCCCAATGCCTCTCCCCATACCAAGGCCAAAGCATTGTCCAATTTGCTGGAGATGCCGCTGACCAAGGTCAAAGTGCGCAGAATCTGCACCGGAGGGGCGTTTGGAGGCCGCTCAGATATTTTCCCTGGCGAGTTCATAGCCGCGCTTATGGCCCTGAAAGCTGCCAGACCGGTGAAGCTGGTCTACACGAGGGAGGAGAGCTTCACCAGCGTGCGGCAGGCTCATTCCATGATCGTGGATCTGAAGACTGGAGTCAGAAGAGATGGGACGTTCCTGGCGAACGAGATCAAGGTCATCATGGATGGTGGGGCCTACAGCAGCACTGGACCCATAGCCACCTCAGTGCCCTTCCTCGTCTGGGAGGAGACATATCGTTTGCCCAACGTCCGCTTCAACGGCTACCGTGTCTACACTAACAAGCCTGTCCGAGGCATGTACCGTTGCCATGGACGAGCCTTTCTGGGGGGCCTGGGGATGCAGCTGGACATGATCGCCGAGGAACTGGGGATTGACCCCGTGGAAATGCGTCTGAGAAATGCCCTCAGGACCGGGGACACACAGGCTACTGGCTCCAAGATCATAAGCTGCGGCCTCAGCGAGGCGCTCCAACAGGCCGCCGAGAAGTCTGGGTGGAAGGAAAAGCGGGGCAAGCTTCCCTTTGGCAAGGGGATCGGCATGGGGGCCAACGGCATGATGGTTGGGTTCCCTATGGGCATTCGTGGCGGGTCATCGGCCATGATAAAGTTCAACGAGGATGGCGGGGCCACCCTTATCTCCGGCGTGGTGGACACCGGTAATGGGAACGATAGCATGATGGTGCAGATTGCCGCTGATGTGCTGGGTTTGAAGATGGAGGACGTAAGCCTGGTTTCCGCTGATTCGGAGATTACTCCCTTGGATCAAGGCGCCTACTCCCAGGCTGCCGCTTTCGTCTCGGCGAATGCGGTGATGGCGGCGGCCATAGATGCTAGGGAGCAGATTCTGAACATCGCCTCTGACATGCTGGATGCTACCGTCGAAGAGCTGGGCCTCAGGGATGGCTACGTCTATATGAAGAAAAGACCGGAGCGGAACATCTGGATGGGCAAAGCGATCCGCAAAGCGCCTATGGACGACACCCCGATCATGGGTCGGGGTTCGTACGTGCCGAAGGTTGATCGGACGCAGGAGTGGGTCGGGAATCCCAAGGGCCAGTAAGCGGGGACCTTCAGCGTTGGAGCGGTCGTCGCGGAGGTCGGGGTAGACGCGGAGACCAGTCAGGTGAGAGTTGCCGAAGTCACAGGGGCCCATGACTGCGGCTTCGCTATCAATCCTATGGCTGTGGAAGGGCAATTGGAGGGATCAGTGGCCTCCGGAGGCGTGGGGGCCACGCTTCTCGAAGAACATCGCTGGGATGGTGGGCAGATGCTGAACGCCAGCATGTTGGAGTACAAAGTGCCCCTCTCTGTGGACATGCCCCAGATCAAGCCTATCATTGTGGAAAGCATGGATCCAGAGGGGCCGTTCGGGGCCAAGGAGGCCGGTCTATGGGGGTCCATGAACATGTTTCAGGCTATCGGCAACGCCATTTACGATGCTGTGGGCGTCTGGATCAAGGATTTCCCCATCACTCCGGACAAAGTGCTCGCGGCCCTTGAGGAGAGGAATAAGGACTGATGAAGATCCAGGCAATAGATCATCTGTGCATCGCCGTGGAGGATCTGGACAAGGCGCGCAGGGTATATGAGGAAGACCTGGGGCTGGAGCTGGACGGCCTGTATGTGGCCGAGAGCGAGAAGATCAGGGTGGCTCGCTATTACGTGGGAGATGTGGCCTTGGAGTTGATAGAAGCTACGTCTGCGGAAAGCGAAGTGGCGAAGTTCATCCGGAGGCGAGGCGAGGGTTTCTATCTCATCTCCTATAGGGTAGATGACGTAGAGGACGCACTGGCTGAGTTGAGGGCAAAGGGAGTGGAAACCATTGACCGGCGCCCCCGCGGCCTGAAGGGCAATCGGTACGCCTTCATTCATTCTCCCAATCAGCTCTCTGGCGTGCTCACTGAAGTGCTGGACGGCGAATTCGGTTACGAGGAGAAAGATGGGGAAGAAGCCGATTAGGGTGCTGATCGCCAAGCCGGGCCTGGATGGCCATGATCGGGGGGCCAAGGTCGTAGCACACGCCATGCGCGATGCTGGTATGGAGGTCATATACACGGGCTTGCATCAGACAGTGGAGCAGATCGTGGAGGCAGCTCTGCAAGAAGATGTGGATGTGCTCGGCCTTTCCGTCCTATCAGGAGCGCATCTGCCATTGACTGAGAAACTGATGGCGCAGCTTGCGGAGAAGGATTTGGGCGAATTACTGGTTGTCGTTGGCGGGAATGTGCCCGCGAGGGATGTCGAGGGGCTGGAGGCCTTGGGCGTGGCCTGCGTCTTTCGTACCGGGTCGCGCTTCGATGACATCGTGAGCTTCATCGAGGAAAGGGTTGGGGGGTGATGTGTGCACCAGATTGGACGATGTGGCCAGGTTGCCCAACCCGACTCTTTCAGTGCTCAGGTATACGATGAAAGGTAGGGGCTGAGCGACAACAGTTTGCACCGGTTCAAGTCCCTTGGCAATAATCTTCATCGCTGTAGAGTGAAGCGGATGGTGTTTGTGTCGCCCGCCTCGCCTTTTGGCTCAGCTGTGGCTACGTCTTCCCGACTGATGGTTTTGGTGAGGCGCAACCTCAGACCTGTCCCCATGATGGCCCGGTCAGTGACCTCATCCCCCAGGCGAAAGCAACCGAGCAAATGCTGCACCCCATCCCAGTCGTTCCATTCGTTTTCGCTGCGCTCGAGGTTCGCGGGGTGAGCCACGGGTTCTGCGGCGGTGAGGATGCGGATCTTGGATCGGGGCGCGGACAGTTATGGTCGTACTCGGAAGGCTGCCTGGGGATCGTTGGAGAGCGAATGCTCTAGATCGCTTTCTCGAAGCGGTAGCCAACCCCTAGTTCAGTCAAGATGTATTTGGGGTGCTTGGCGTCCTGTTCGAGCTTCTGGCGGAGATGCCATACGTATACGCGCACATAGTCCAGGTCGTCCTGGTACTCCCAGCCCCAGACGTTCTCCAGGATTTGCTGAGAGGTGAGGACCTGACCGGCGTTTTGCACGAGATAGGCTAGGAGACGGTACTCCGTTGGGGTCAGCTTCACCGGTTGCCCCTGCACGGTTACCCGGCGTTCTTTGAGGTCCATAGTCAGGTAGTCGTCCCCGTAGCTGCTGGCTTCCTCATATTCGGCAGGAGGCAAGGCTGCTCGCCGCAGGACAGCGCGGGCGTGGGCCAAGAGAACCTTGATGCTGAAGGGCTTGGTCAGGTAATCATCGGCACCGTACTCGAGGCCGCGGATAACATCCTCGTCTTGCCCGCGGGCGGTGAGCATCACGATCGGCACATCGGAGACCTCTCGGATGCGGCGGCAGGTCTCCCACCCATCCATGCGAGGCATCATGATGTCCAATATGATCAGGTCCGGCCGATGGGCAAAGAACTGACGCAGTGCTTCCCGCCCGTCGGAAGCGGTGTACACCTCATATCCTTCTTTGGCAAACGTGTATTCGACCAGCGGGAGTAGCGCAGGATCATCGTCGACGACCAGGACCCTCTTGTGTTCCATACTTCTTGCCTCTCGTCGCGCGGTGGCGCTGAGATTCCCCAGAAATCATACCATAGGGCGTTCGCCAAAGCAAGGAACCGACGTGGCTATGTGTATACGTCGTGACTGGCTTCTTGGAACGCTGCGCTCGGTGTTGCGTTCTCTCCGACTCGCGGTTGGAGTGCGCAAGGAGAGGAGCACGGTTGGCGCACTGGGCATCTTCCAGGACAGCGTAGACGACTTGCAGAACACGCAGGTATGGGTATAATCTCGGATGGCGATCCCCAGATCGGTGGATTGTCCCAGCACAGAATCAAGGAAAGGAGAATCAGAAATGGCGTACAGGATCGATCCGGAGGAGTGCATCGTCTGCGCAGCTTGCGAGGAGGAATGTCCCAACGAGGCCATCAGTGAGGGGGATGAGGTCTACGTCATAGATCCCAACAAGTGCACCGGCTGCATCGGCTGGTTCGAGGAATCGCAGTG
>JAUWYD010000204.1 GCA_030616025.1 Chloroflexota bacterium | reverse complement strand
GGATGAGTGCCAGAAGCGCCAAGTCTCGGTTCGAGCGAGCGTTAGTGGAGTTGCAGGCGGGGCTTCGGGTGCTACCGATCGGCGTGGCCAGAACCGGAGCCTGGAGGTACGCCTTCACCTACGAGATCCTGGAGCGCCACTTTCCAGACTTGCCCGAGCAGGCACGCCAGATTACACGGTCAGAGGCGGTGCGGGCGCTGGCGTCGCGCTACCTCGGCAACGTTGTTGCCGCAGAAAGGAGGATGATTGGCCGAATCTTCCGCGTTCTACAGTGGACGGCAGCCGAACTGGAGCGCACGCTAGCTTCACTGCTCAATGAGGGAGTGGTCCGAGAAATCCAAGTCAACGGATTGACACAGCCCCAGCTCATTTCGACTCACGTATTGGAGCGCGGCGGGTGAGTTCGGAGCCCTTGAATCGGACGCGTTTCCGCACTCTCAGCGGCGTCTTGCTAGGTGACTTGCTGCCCCAGCCAGTTCGATCTCCCAGGCGGGAGTGTCCAAGAGAGCAGTCACAATGACCTCCATGGCCGCAAGGGCACCAAGGTGATTACTTGAGACTCGTTTCGAGGAGACAAAGCATGGAGTTTTCTGAATTGATCGAATTGCGATACAGCGTACGATCCTACAAAGCGGATCCGGTGGAGGACGACAAGCTGCACCAGGTGCTTGAGGCGGCGCGCTTGGCGCCCACCGCGGCGAACCGCCAAGCCATTCAGTTCATCGTGATCCACCCAGCTGGTCAAAAAGCCGAACTGGGACGCATCTACAAGGCGGACTGGTTCGTGGAAGCGCCGTTGGTCATCTGCGCCTGCGGGATCCCGGACCAGAACTGGGTCCGGAGAGACGGCAAGAACTACAACGATGTCGACGTGGCCATCGCCATGGACCACTTGATCCTGGCCGCTACAGATGCTGGGCTAGGCACCTGTTGGATCGCCGGCTTCGACGCAGCAGCTGCGCGTGAGGTGTTGGATCTCCCTGACGACGTTGAACCCATCGCCTTCACTCCACTGGGGTATCCTGCTGACCAACCGGGTCCGAAGAAGCGTAAGCCATTGTCTGAGTTGGTGCGGTATGAGCGCTGGTGAGACTGATATCATGGATACTGTCAAGGCAGCCGCCTACGGTGGAGCCGGCTGGTCGCCGCGTACAACACCATTAGACGAGGAGATCAGCCAAGTCTGGGGTTCTTGTGGTGTCGCTAGCGAATGGACGGCGCTGAAGGCTGTCCTGCTCCACCGACCGGGGGTGGAGTTGGAGGCACTTTCGGACCCGGACGGAGTCCAAATGCTTGGCCCAGTGGACGCGAGCCGAGTTCAGGATCAGCACGATGGGCTGGCTCAGGCTTATCGACGGGCTGATGTCGCCGTATACTACGTGCAGCCGGACGAAACGCCTCCCCCTAACCAGATGTTCGTAGCCGACCTGATGCTCATGACCGCAGAAGGGGCGATTCTCGGGCGTCCTGCCTCTACCGTGCGCGCAGGCGAGGAACGTTTCGCAGCCCGCAGGCTGGCCGCGTTGGGGATCCCCATCCTGCGGAGCGTACGAGGGACAGGAACATTCGAAGGGGCCGACGCGGCCTGGGTTGATCCAGAAACTGTGCTTCTGGCGACGGGCCTGCGCACCAACGCTGAGGGCGCGGCCCAGGTGACTAGCTTGCTCGGCGAGATGGGAGTCGAGGTTATCCCGGTAGGTCTACCTTACGGCGCGATGCACCTGATGGGCCAACTGCGGTTTGCCGACCGGGATCTTTCCATCGGCTGGCCTGGCCGAGTGCCCTACGCCGCCGTTGAAGTATTGCGGGCACGAGGCTACACCGTCCTCTTCCTACCAGACGAAGAGGAGGCAGTGAGAGGATTCGCGCTCAACTTCGTCACCTTGGGCCCCCGGGAGATACTGATGGCGGCGGGTAACCCCAACACGCAGGCTTTCTATGAGGAAGCCGGGATCACCTGCCACGCAGTGGAGGTGGACGAACTCGTGAAAGCGGCTGGCGCCATCGGTTGTCTGACCGGCATCCTTGAGCGGGACCCTGCGAACTGACCGCCGCCACTCGTGATAGAAGTAGGTCGACCAAGCTCCCTCATGAGACAAAGTTGAGAGAGAATATCGATGGACGACGAGAAGCCTTACGTAGTCTGTCTGACCTTTGATTTCGATGCACTCAGCGTCTGGCTGGGTGGCTACGCGGTGGTCACGCCGGCGATGCTTTCGCGAGGGGAGTACGGGGCGCGAGTTGGGGTGCCCCGCATCCTGGACCTGCTGGCAGCCCATGACATCCCTGCTACCTTCTTCGTCCCCGGCCACACGGCCGAATCCTTCCCCGACTCCGTCGAGTCGATCCTGCAGGCAGGCCACGAGTTGGCCCATCACGGTTACGGCCATTACGATCTCAGCGCGCAGACTCCAGACGAAGAACGACTAAGCCTGGAGCGCGGCTTGGCGGTCCTGGGGAGGTTCGTGGCAGATCCGCCAATTGGGTACCGTTCTCCCTCCTGGGACTACAGTGCCGCCACCCTCTCTCTGCTGGTGGAGTACGGCTTCCTCTACGACTCCAGCCTGTTCGCCGACGACTTTCACCCGTACCACCCCCGGTTGGGGGACCAGGTGGGGGCGGACGAACCGCTGCAGATGGGGGACGAGGCTGACCTCTGGGAGTTCCCGGTGGACTTCTGCCTGGACGATTGGCCTCACTTCACCTTCAACTTCGATCCCCTACGCGTGGGCCTCTCCGCCTCATCCAAGGTCTTCGAGATCTGGGCGGGTGAGTTCGACTATATGATTGGGCACGAGCAGAGCGGTGTCCTGACCCTCACTATGCACCCTCAGGTGATCGGCCGCGGTCATCGAATGGCGCTCCTGGAGCGTGTTATTCAACACGTTCTCTCTAGCGGCTCGGCGTACTTCGCTCGCATGGGGGATGTGGCGAGGGAGTTGTCGGCAGGAGACGCGAACTGAGAACCGTCCTTCGCGCATTATCGGCCTGAGTTGCCTGCCAGAAACGATCGTCCACATCTTCGGGCCGAGCCTGCCAGTCGCGCGACCCAGTGCTCTGTGGCGTGCACAATGTCCGTCTTGTCTCCCAACGACGTGGGCATTATCTTGAGCTACCGCTGCCAAAGCGGCTGCAAACACTGCCTCACCAACTGCGGGCCCCGCCGGGAAAGGTCCATCAGATTCTGCGCGGTGGGCTCGCTCCGTACGACCCGCGCTCATCCGAACATTTGACATCCAGCCTTGCGTAGAATATGATAACCCGAGTCCACGAGGGCCAGTGATTGGAGGTACAGCTTGACAAGAGTTATGGTCACTGGAGGGGCCGGCTTCATCGGCAGCAACTTGACCCATCGCCTGCTCGCCCAAGGTCATGAGGTAACAGTATACGACAACCTTGCCAGGCGCGGAACGGAAGAGAACGTCGCCTGGCTGCGGAAAAACCACGGGGATAGGTTCGGTCTGGTCCAGGCGGACGTGAGAGACTACCCTTCCGTTGTGCAGGCGCTGGAAGGCTTTGAGATAGTCTACCACCTGGCCGCACAAGTGGCCGTAACCTGGTCGGTCGCCGACCCACGAGAGGATTTCGAGATCAACGCTTTGGGCACCCTCAACGTTCTTGAGGCCTCTAGAAGAAGCAAGGAGTCGCCCATTGTCC
>JAUWYD010000117.1 GCA_030616025.1 Chloroflexota bacterium | reverse complement strand
CGGGCGAAGGGTTCGTCGATGCTGGTCAACCCCATATCGCGAAAGACCTTGGTGAAGAAGCGGGAGTACATCAGGTGCAGGATGGCGTGCTCCACGCCGCCGGTGTACTGATCCACAGGCAACCAGGCATCAGCCTTCTCCGTCCTCCAGGGAGCCTCCTCGTTGTAGGGATCAGTGTACCGGAAGTAGTACCAGGAGGAGCAGACGAAGGTGTCCATGGTGTCTGTCTCGCGGCGACCAACAGAGGCACAGCGCGGGCAGGCGGTATGTACGAACTCGGGGACGGTGGCGAGCGGCGACTCGCCCGTGCCTGCGGGGTGGAAATCCACCTCCATGGGCAAGATGACCGGCAAGTCCTCCTCAGGAACGGGCACCATGCCACATTTGTCGCAGTAGACGATGGGGATAGGCGCTCCCCAGTACCTCTGTCGGGAGATGAGCCAGTCTCGCAGACGATAGTGGACCTTTCGTTCGCCGATGCCGCGTTCCTCCATGTAGTCCGCGATGCGCTCCATGCCCTCGGGGGAGGGTAGCCCGTCGAATCGTTCTGAGTTGACCATGGTGCCCTCATCGAGGTAGGCTTCGTCCAAGCCTTTCCCATCCCAGCCCGGAGGAGCCACGACCACGGGTATGGGCAGTCCGTACCGCTTGGCGAAAGCGAAGTCCCGAACGTCGTGAGCGGGCACCCCCATAATCGCGCCCGTGCCGTAAGTCATCAACACGTAGTCGGCCACGTAGATGGGCATGCGCTCACCATTCATGGGGTTGATGGCGTAGCTCCCGGTAAGAATACCCTCCTTCTCGATGTCCGCCGACAGTCGGTCAATCTCCGACGCCTGTCGCGCCTTCTCCACGTAGGCATCAACCTTCGCCTCATGCTCGGGTGTGGTCAGCTTGTGGACCAGAGGATGCTCTGGGGCCAGCACGACAAAGGTCATCCCGTAGACCGTATCTATGCGGGTCGTGAAGGCGCCTATCTCCTCGGCATGACCATCAATGCCCAGTCTGAATTCCACGCCGGGGCTCTTGCCGATCCAGTTCTCCTGCATCACCCGAACGCGCTCAGGCCAGTGCTCTAAGTGAGCCAGGTCTTCCAGTAGTTCCTCGGCGTAGTCGGTGATCTTGAAGAACCATTGTTCCAGGTCCTTCTTGGTGACGATGGTGCCGCAGCGCTCACAACGGCCACCTTCGACTACCTGCTCGTTAGCGAGCACCGTCTTGCAGGAGGGGCACCAGTTGGCCGGGGACAGCTTCTTGTAGGCCAAGCCGCGCTTGTAGAGCTGAAGGAATATCCACTGCGTCCAACGATAGTAGTCAGGCAAACAGGAGGTGACCTCCCGTGCCCAGTCGTAGCAGATACCCATCTTGTATTGCTGTCTTTTCATGTCCGCGATATTCTGTTCAGTCCAGAGCTTCGGATGGACGTCTGCTTGCAGGGCAGCGTTCTCGGCCGGCAACCCAAAAGCGTCCCAGCCCATCGGGTTCATCACGTTGTACCCCCGCATCATCTTGTAACGGGCAATAAGGTCGCCGATGGTGTAGTTGCGCATATGGCCCATGTGCAGATCACCGGAGGGATAAGGGAACATAACCAGCGTGTAGAACTTCGGCCTCTCGTCCTCATCGCTGGCATAGTACAGTCTTTCGCGCTCCCAGTACTCCTGCCATCTGGGCTCGATTTCTTGCGGCACGTATTTCTTGCTCACGTTGCACCTCCTCTTATAGCTGCCATAGCTCGGAATATGAAGAAAACCCCTCGCCTCAGGGACGAAGGGTTTCTTCGTGGTACCACCCTGCTTGATAGATCATCTTAGCCAGTCGGCCGAGATGTCAACAGTGGAGCTGAGGGGATTCGAACCCCTGACCTTCTCAATGCCATTGAGACGCGCTCCCAGCTGCGCCACAGCCCCATGTCATCTATCCACTCTACGGCGTGATAACGGTTGCCAACCGTCACCGACTACTCTGAGAGGGACTGCACCTGCAGCCCACGCTTCATCGATGCGGCTCCCAGGCGAGTTCAGCCTTCGGGCGCTCCCCGTAGCACCACGCCAGGCTCCCACCCTTTGCTCCGCCTGGCTCTCTGCGAGGGATGGCCTACTATTCCTGTTCTCAGCCTTTGCAGTATTGTCGACCGCCAGTGGAGGCAGGGGGATTCGAACCCCCGACCTCATCAGTGCGATTGATGCGCTCTCCCACTGAGCTATGCCCCCAAGGCTGCGAGGTCGTTTTGAGGTTCTATCAACTGAATATAGCAGAAGGGAGTTGAAAAGTCAAGCCGCAGGATGACCTTGACAGTCCTGCGCCTTAGGTGGTAAAATGATGCGTGCTTATCCACTGCGTGAATATTGCGATTGTGAATAGTCCTTCTGATTATGACCAAGGAAATGTCTCCACGGTGGGTCGTGCTGGGCCTCCTGACTCAGAAGCCCATGCATGGCTATGAACTCCACCAGTTCTTCACCTCTCCTTCACCCCTGGAGCAGGTGTGGTACCTTGGGATCAGCCAGATGTACAAGCTGCTGAAGGAGTTGGAGAAGCAGGGCCACGTAGAAGTGAGCATAGAGCCCCAGGAAAGTCGGCCTGACAAGAAGGTGTATCACGTGACTCCCTCTGGGCGACAAGCCTTCTTGAAATGGCTCCAAACCCCGGTTAGCGGCATCCGATTGATCCGGATAGAGTTCCTGGGCAAGCTCTTCCTGGCTCAGAGCTTGGGTGCTGAGATGGTGGAGCGGGTGCTTGACATCCAGACGGAGGCCTGTCATGCACTGCTGGCCGAGTTGGATGAGAGGCGACCCGCCGAGGGTTTCGAAGACCTCGTGCTTCGCTTCCGCACGGGTCAGGTAGAGGCCGCAATAGACTGGTTGCGATACTGCCGGAGTGCCCTTCCAACCTCCGGGTGACAGGATGATTGGCGGCGCATGATCGAGATCGAAGACCTGTCAGTTCGATATGACTCAGGGGAGCCGGCGGTAGACCGGTTGTCGCTAAGGATCGAGCAGGGTGAGTTCGTCTTGCTCACCGGCCCTTCGGGCTGTGGCAAGAGTACGTTGGCTCGCTGTCTCAACGGCCTCATCCCCCATTCTTCCGATGCCACAATGACCGGGCGGGTGATCGTGGATGGTGTGCGGACCACAGAGCACACAGTGGGGGAAATGGCGACTCGAGTGGGGCTGGTTTTCCAGAACCCGGCTACCCAGCTGTTTGGATCGACGGTGGCAGAGGAGGTGGCCTTTGGGCCTCGCAACCTGAGTTTGTCGCCTCAGGAGGTGGCAGAACGCTCTCGGTTCGCGTTGGCGGCCACTGGGTTGGAGCACATGACTGACCGGGCGCCCAGGACTCTCTCCACAGGTGAGCAGCAGCGGCTGGCGATCGCTGCGGTGCTGGCCATGCGACCAAAGATCTTGGTTCTCGATGAGCCGACGTCCAACCTGGACCTGAAGGGGACGAAGGCCGTTCTGGAGACGGTGCATCGGCTCCGCGATGAGTACGGCTTGACCATCTTGATCATCGAGCATCGGCTGAGAGAGGCGGGAAGCCTGGCGGACCGGGTGCTCGTCATGAACCGTGGTCGGATTGTCGTCGAAGGCGCACCTACAAGTGTGTTCCGTCAGAAAGGATTCCTCTCGCAACTGGGGGTTCGCTACCCCGGGCAGGGATCTCAGGATAGCTGGCGGGTTGTGCATCGCCAGGAAACGATGGATCATCGAAAGGAGCGCAAGCCGCTGGTCGAGCTTCAAAGCATAGAGGCGGGATACGAATCGAGGAGAGTCCTGAAAGACCTCAGCTTCGCTGTGTACCCAAGGGAGTTGGTTGCTTTGGTCGGGGACAACGGAGCTGGCAAAACCACTATCGCTCGGCTGCTGGCCGGGCTGATCAGGCCCAGGGGCGGGCGTGTCCGCTGGGACGACGCCGTGGATCGGTTGCCCCTTGGCCGCCGGGTGGGGCTTCTCTTCCAGAACCCCCTCCATCAGCTCTTCTGCGACACGGTCGAGGAGGAGATAGCCTTCGGCCCACGGAATTTCCGGATGTCCTCCGAGGAGCGGTTGGAAACGATACTGAAGGTCGCTGGTGTGAGAGAGTTGCGGCAACGGAACTCCTATGCGATCAGTGTCGGACAGCAACAGCGGGTCGCCCTGGCCTCCATTCTCGCCCTGGAGCCCGCGCTTCTGGTGCTGGACGAGCCGACCATGGGCCAGGATTGGGGGAGCTTGAGTCGGATCATGGACTTCTTGGTGGAGCTGAACGGACATGGCCAAGCTATCTTGCTGATCACCCACGACTACAAACTCGTTTGCCGCTATGCTGAGCGGATCCTGGCTCTGGAGGGGGGGCAGGTGTCGGCCCTCGAGTCCGTCACGGAGACCTGTGTTGGGGTCAATCGAAACGAGGAGAGATAGCATGAAGTTCTCGGTGCGTGAACTGGTCTACATCGCCATCTTTGGCGCCATCTGGGGAGCCCTCGAGCTGACCCTGGGCTCCTATCTGCACGTCATATTTCCTCCGCTGGGTGACACCTTTCTTGTGGGGTTGATCATGGCCTCCCTCGGCGTGGTCGTGGCGCTCATTGGCCGCCTCTTCGTCCCTAGAAAGGGCTCGGTGCTGATGATCGGGATCGTGACCGCCATCTTGAAGATGGTAAGCATAGGCGGAGTCAAGCTGGGACCACTGGTGGCAATCCTGGCCGAGAGCGTGTTGATGGAGGTAGGGCTTCTCGTGGCGCGGAAGCCTATGCGACGGAGCTTCATCTTCGCAGGGGCGCTGGCGATTACGTGGAACTTCTTTCACAAGTTCATCATGATGTGGCTCCTTTTCGGGAAGGGGGTCTACGAGGTCTACATGGGTATGGTGCAACAGGCTGCGTCGCTATTGCGTGTCGATGTGAGCTACGCCCTGGCAATGATCGTCCTGCTGCTGCTCATCCGCATCGTGGCCGGCGCTTTGGGTGGATGGGCGGCCTGGGACCTGGGGAGGGTGGTGCGTGGCCGTCTGGCACG
>JAUWYD010000146.1 GCA_030616025.1 Chloroflexota bacterium | reverse complement strand
AATGAAGCCTCGTGACCGTCAGTTCATCTCCGCATACTGGGCAGTTTCCAATGACTTGATACATGAGCAATCCCCCTTCTTGAGCAGAGTAGCTTACCTGGTGGGCGCTACATAGCGGCTGCCAGAGGCGAGCAAGTGCTGGTTCTGTATCTTCTGACACTGCTGTGACAGCCGCGTCTGGTGCACCTGCTTTGATGCTGGCAGTTGTCTTCGGCCAGTCTCCTTTCGCTGTACCTTTACGCTGATCCTATACCCTACCCATGTCAGTTCCATCCCCACCTCCTTGACTTTCTTAATATCGGCATTGAATATTATAATAGAGAAACTTCATTTTGTCAAGTGTCAATTGCATCTTTCTTGCACGAAAGTACAAAACTTTAAGGTCCGGCTTGAAAATTCTGATGAAAAGCAAAGGGGAGAGCGCAGGCTCTCCCCCGCGAAGGGCACTATGACCGCTCAGACTACTCCAGGCTTATGATCCACACACACAGCCCCGCCAAGAGGACGGTGACCACCACCAGGGCCAACACCTGTCCCGGAAGGAGACCCACGTGGCGGACCGCTATCAGCAACATGATGACCATACCCATGGCCAGAGCTATCCAGGCCGCCAAGTTGGGATGCTGGCTTATGAACTCCTTGAGACGTGCCATGTTTGGTTAGCCTCCTCTTGGTCGCGACATCGCCGCCTATTGATGATTAGCGCTAAACAGGGGCCATTACTCTTTTCTCTCGCAACTTCTTGAGCAACACTATCTCGTCCGTGGACGCGTGCTCTTCAGCCACTTCGCGCCAGGCCTTGATCAGGTCTTCTGCCTTTACGCGCTGATAACCCATTTCTCGATAGAATTTGGTGGCCCTCCAAGACGAGCGCCGATCCACGAGAAGCAAGGCGACCTCGCAGGACAACGCGTTTGCCTCCTCTTCCACACGCTGAAGGAGGGGAGAGCCCATGCGCCTGCGCTGAACGGGAGGGTAGACATGGAAGTCCTTCAGGCACGCTATGAAGTTTGTGGCCTGCCAGCCCACCAGACCCATCACCTTGCTGGTGACCGATACGAAATAGCCCCATTCAAAGAGTCTGTCCAAGATGGCGCCTTCGTCGAGGTGCACTCTGTCCATGCTTCCCTTGTTGATGATCTGGGCGATGGAGCTCAAGTCCGAACGGGATGCCCGGCGGACGGTCACTCGCCTGACCTTGTTTGCCTCCATATCTTATCCCACTCCGCCTTGACCTGATCCCAGGTGTGCTCGAGACTTCCCCCATTATCTATCACTACGTCAGCCAACTCTGCCTGCTTCTCCTGCGCCATCTGAGCTCGCAGGCGATCCGCTACATCCTTTGCGTCGACATCCCTGGCCTTCAGTAGCCGGTGCAACCGCTCCTCAGCTGGACAGGTCACCAGCCACAGCGAGTCGAGTTCCCGGGAGACCCCGCTCTCGATGATCTTGACAGCTTCCACTGCTACCACTGGATCCTCGCTACTGTTTGTGATTTCCTTGAACCGCTCATCAACGGCTGGATGAACGATCTGCTCCAGCTGCCTCAGGGCATCTGGGTCATCAAAGACGATGGCCCCCAGCTTCTTCCGGTCGACACTGCCTTGAGGGGTCAGGATGGCTTCACCAAAGGTGTCCACTATGGCCCGCCAAACGGGGGAGCCTTTCTTCATCACTTCATGAACCAGGTCATCGGCGTCGATGGCCTTGGCCCCCAGCTCCTCTAGCATCCTTAGCACAGTGCTCTTGCCGCTGCCGATGTTCCCCGTCAGGCCGATGACATACTTCATCGCGCGCTCATTATACCATACCATGCACAACTTATCAATTGCCACATTCCGCTGTATGCTGTATAATGGAGCATTATCGAGGGGGACGATAACAGACGGTGAGCAACCGGCGGCTTTGGGCGCTCTCTTCCATCCTGTCCGTACTGAGCTGGGTAGGATTGGCATATGTAGTCTATACCACCGACCCTGCTTCGGTTCTGAACCGCCTGGCGTTTCTGGCATTGCTGTTTGTGGGTCTGCTCACGACTCTATCACTCGTTGCTCACTACTTGCACTTTCGTTTCACCGCTGCCAAGTCTTATCGCAGCGATGTCCAGCGTTCTTTCCGTGAGGGGGGACTGGCGGCCTTGTTCCTGGGCCTTTGTGCTTGGCTACGCATGGGTCAGGCTCTCAATTGGATCAACGCCCTGCTTTTGCTGAGTGCATTAGCACTCATAGAGGTCTTTATCTTGGTCCGAAGTTCGTAGCAAAGGAGAGGTACGGTGATCGAAGGGGTCAAGGTCAAGCAACTGCGTCTCATCCCCGACGAACGGGGCTACTTGATGGAGATACTCCGCTCCGATTGGGAGGAGTATGAGAAGTTTGGCCAAGTTTACGTAACTGCCGCGCGTGCGGGAGTGGTCAAAGGCTGGCACTATCATGAGTTTCAGACCGATCATTTCGTCTGTGTCCATGGCATGGCCAAGGTTGTGTTGTATGATCGTCGGGAGGATTCACCGACCCACGGTGAGGTGAACGAGCTTTTCATCGGTGAACTCAACCCTTGTTTGATAAAGATACCTCCTTCCGTGGTGCATGGCTTCAAGGGGGTCGGTCGAGATGCGGCTTTGATCGTGAACGTGCCAACCGAACTCTATGATTATGACGACCCCGATGAACACCGGCTGCCATTCGATACCGATGAGATACCCTATGACTGGTCCTTGAAGCACCGCTAAGGCTTGCCAAGGCGCTCCCAGCAGCGTGAAACACAAAAGAGCCCGCGCAGCGGGCTCTTCTTCATGCTCCCTGCTTGAGGCTAGCGACGTCGGAAGATGATGTTCTTGAAGAGCTCCGGCCCGAGTGCACAGTCCTGGACAGGGAAACTCAGAGTTTCTGACAAGGCGACGGGGTTGGCTTGACTCTCTACGATCTGTAAGCTGAAGATCTTGTTCCCGTGATAAGCCGGCCCTTGAACGATGCTGAACTTGAAGATCCCCGTTTTCTCCATGGGGTTACCTGTGACCCAGTATTCGGTGCCGCCCTCCCACTGCCATTGCACCGTAACGGCTCCTGCTACGGGGTTCCCCGGGGCATCCTGTACCCATCCCTGCACGCCCATGTTGCTGCAACCGTTCTCCTCCTCGATCATGCTGCCTTCCACGTAGTAGTAGGGATGGGATGGCTTCGGTGTGGCCGTTGGCGGTCGCCTGGTTGGCGTGGCGGTGGGTTGTTGCGGCCGCGGCGTGGAGGTGGGAGCGGTGGTGCCCGACGTCGGCGTCGCAGTGGCGGGAGGAGAGCCGGGGTTATCCCCTGACGGGATGAGGAGTTGCTGCCCGATGGTAATTATGTCGCTGGTCAGGCCATTCAACTCTTTGACAGCGTCAGCAGTGGTCCCGAAGCGACTCGCTATGCTGCTCAGTGTGTCGCCAGCCTGGACGACATAGGTGGAATATGGTGGTGTCGGACTCGGCGCAGGGGTATGCGTGTCCGTAGGCGCCGGTATCGGCGTGTCGGTTGGTGTGGCCGTATCGGTGGGTGTTGACGTCGCCGTGTGCGTGGCTGTGGCAGTGAAAGTTGCCACCAGGCCCTTGGTCGGGGTAGGGGTGAGAGCCGGTGCCCCGGCGATCAAGGAACCCAGGGAACAGCCAAGAGTGCCCAACACCAGCATGGCGAGAATTGACAGGATTGAAACGGTCTTGCGGTCGATGATCTAGCCCTCCTCAGCTCAGTAGTTCTTCTTGAAGTCTATTGTCACCCATTGACAGGCGTATTGACTAGAAGCCAAGGTAGTCTCAAAGAAAACTGGCTCCGAGAGCGGATTGCCATTCGCGTCGACGACCTGTACGAACCAGTTTCCAGCTTTTGGTGCGTCCCATAGGTCTACGCGATACTCGCCATCACTTTGTCCCGGGAAGTACGGGGTGGCATAACCTCTCTCATCACACCAGTATTCCCCGGCTATGCAAACGTCCAAGAGCACGCCGGCCACTTGCTGGGTGAGGTCAGAGTCCCAAATGGTCCCTTCGAGCCCGGTCTCTGTGTCCAGACGACAGTCCTTCGAGTGCAAAGAGTACTGGTAACGGGGGGTGGGTGTCGCGGTGGGCGGACGCGGCGTGGGCGTTGCGGGCCGCCGTGTGGGTGTGGCCGTCCGTGGACGCCGTGTTGCCGTAGGCGGGACAGGGATGGATGTTGGCGTATGGGTAGACATAGGAGTCTGGGTGGGCGTGTCGGTGGCAGTGAGCGTGGCCGTCTCCGTTGGCGTCGGTGTGTCGGTCGGTGTAGGTGTGAAGGACGGCCTGGGGGTCTTAGTCGGCGTGGGTGTCACCGTCGGAGCGGGAGCTATTAGAGAGAGTAGCGGGCAGGTGCAGCTGACGCTGGTCACCACCGTAATAAGCACGATCCCCAGAACCCTGAGGTTATCGGCCTTCAGCCTCGGTGTCGTCTTCCTATCTTTGCCGTGGTGGCTCAAGTCGGT
>JAUWYD010000360.1 GCA_030616025.1 Chloroflexota bacterium | reverse complement strand
TGCTTGACGGTATTGTTGAACGAGGCGTCCAATTCCTGCAACGGCGCAGTGGCTGGATGATCCTGAGCGCTGACAATGGGCCAATAGAAGGCGATGGAGGACAAATAGTCCGACACCTGGGCCATCTTGGCCACATCCTCTTTGACCGAAGGTCGTCGCTGTCCAGTCTCGAAATCAATAGTCTTCACTCCACAGCCATCGGTAGCACAATACATGGTCGTCCCGTCTAGTTTCAGGTCGTGGGCCGGTGAGCGGGCGCCCATGGTGTAGAAGCGCGGTGCTCGGGACATGGCCCTCAGAACCACGTCAGCCGGTAGCCTGACTATCTTGTTCTGGAAATCTACGTGAGCCCCGTGCTCGGAATAGATGGCCAGCGCCTGCTCAGAAGGGCAGTGTACGCCCACTTCCTCCAGAATCTCCAGCGTGGCCGACTTGAACTGCTCTAACTGTTCGTCATTCAGGATGCGTATGTGGTAAGCAGGGATGATCGGTAGTAATTGTGGTGTTTCGCTATACACTGCCTTGTCCCTTTCCATGCGTGCAACCCATAATGTGAAGAATCGTCATGCCATCCAAGTTCGTGGTCTGCTGCCTGCAGAACGTGCTTCAGTTCAGCTTGCTGTGCTTCCTCCAGCGGCTCCGTGTGGTGATGCTCCAGGATCCTGTTTACCTTCTCGCGGGCCACCTGGATCGGGTCCTGATAGCCACTGCCCTCCTTCATCGCTCAGGATCCGCAATTGGCAGGTGGGGATAGTGGGCTGCAGTCCTGGTGTTTCGCTGGACAACATCTTGTCTCCTGGATGCGCACGGTCAGCCCACGAACCCGCAGATCGTCCTAGTCTAGATAGCGTTTTGTCAAGCCACCGTAGCTGTCTATTCGCCTGTCGCGGAAGGGGAATGACCAGCCAACTCTAACGTCGTCCATCTTGGATAGGTCCAGAGAACACACAAGTACTTCTTCATCGTGCTCGGAGGCCTTCTTCACCACCTTCCCGTAAGGATCTGCGATGAAGCTTTGCCCCCAGAAATCAATCCCTCCCTTGCCTTCAGGGTTTTCCTCGAAACCTACACGGTTGACACATGCCACGTAGTATGCATTGGCGACAGCATGCCCTCTTTGCACAGTCTGCCAGGCATCATGGTATTGAGTGCCTTCCGGCTCGTTGTCAAGTGACGTATGGCCGATAGCCGTGGGGACAAAGATCATCTCAGCCCCATTCATGGCCAGTAGTCTTGCTGCTTCGGGATACCATTGATCCCAACAGATCAAGACACCGAGATCGCCGTATTTGGTGCTGAAAACCCCATAGCCCAGGTCTCCGGGTGCAAAATAGAACTTCTCGTAAAAGAGAGGATCTTCAGGGATATGCATCTTGCGGTATTTCCCCAGATAGCTCCCGTCGGCATCTAGGACAACCGCCGTGTTGTGGTAGAGACCCGGTGCCCTCTTTTCGAACAGACCAGCTATGACGACGATCCCCAGTTCCGTTGCCAGTTCAGAAAGCTGTCGAACTGTCGAACTACCTTCATCGACCTTCTCTGCCAGGTTGAACATAGTGCTGTCCGCTGTTTGACAGAAATACCTTGACTTATACAGCTCTTGAGTGCACACGATGTTAGCGCCTTGACTCGCGGCCTCCCTTATGTGGTCGACAGCCTTATCATGATTCTCCTCGCTGTCATCACTGCATGACATCTGAATCAGACCAATACTGATCATTCTCTCCACGACACCCTCCACATCTCACGGTTTGCTCGTGCCTGAACCTGAGGGCTGCGGTTGCGTTACGCAGCCTATGGCACCACCATGCTCGATGAGGTCAACTGCGTCAATGCCGATGATTTCTCTGTCAGGGAATTGCTCCGCGATAATGGCTTTGCCACGCTCGTCATTCTCATGAGCAAAGACAGGAACCAACACAACACCATTGGCGACTAGATAGTTGCTGTACGCAGCATCCGTCATAGCTGATTTCCGCCAACTAGCCATCGCGGACGTCTGGTAGAC
>JAUWYD010000391.1 GCA_030616025.1 Chloroflexota bacterium | reverse complement strand
CGACTGGATGTTTGGGCCCCACCTCTGGTACGACGTGTACATTTTCCCGCAGCCCGAGGGTTCGAATTGCCCGGTATCGCAGCCTGCATACATTCCGTAGCAGCGCAACCACGAGATCCCGGCTTGTCATAGCTTCTCTGTGGGCGCTAATCCTGGCGCGGTGTCCCGGCGTCGCCGCACCTAGAAGCCGTTCAGGGGCTCAATCTCTCCTTGCGTTTTGTCTCCGCTTTGTTTATAGTTATCTTTGAAGTTGCACTCCGAGGCATGGAGATGGCCCTTATCTGGCTCTTGGTAGCTAGAACTCCGCGCACCAGTGTGTGGAGTACCCCGCGGTATATCTATTCCAGCGGATTGTAGCGCCCTTGCGGCCTTGCGCTGCATAGCTACGATCCGCTTACCAGTAGACCCACGAGTTTCGTGGGTCTAAGTGCTTCAGATACCGGCGTTACGGATTACTCCATCCATTGCAGCGATATGAGGAGCGAGAGATGAAACCGGTAGACGATCAGATGCCCATCCTGATGCAAGGGGTCGAGTTTGGCGACCCCCAGACGCAAGAGACCATGGAGGCCGAGTTGCGAGAGCGGCTCGCCGAAGGAAGGCCCTTACGCGTTTACTGCGGCTACGACCCCACGTCGCCCGACCTTCATCTGGGTCACACCATCACCATGCGCAAGCTCCGCCAGTTCCAGGACTTGGGTCACGATGCCATCTTCCTCATTGGCGATTTCACCGGCTTGGTGGGAGATCCGAGCGACAGGGAGAGCGCGCGTCGCCAGCAAACTCCTGAGGAGGTGGCCGAGAAAGCCGAGACCTATCTTGAACAGGCGTTCAAGATTCTGGATCCTGACAAGACCATCGTCCGCCGCAACTCGGAGTGGCTGAGCAAGCTAAGCTTCATCGATGTGATCGAACTGGCTTCCCACTTCACGGTGCAGCAGTTCCTGGCTCGAGAGAACTTCTCCCGGCGGTACGACAAGGGGGATCCTGTGTGGCTGCATGAGCTCCTGTACGCCTTGATGCAGGGACGTGATGCCGCGGCCATGGAAACCGATGTGCAACTTGGAGGCACGGATCAGCTCTTCAACCTGCTGGTAGGGCGCAAGCTTCAGGAGATCTTGGGACAGAGGCCCCAAATCTGCCTCACCTTCCCCATCCTGGTGGGCACCGACGGCTATCTGCGCATGTCCAAGAGCACCGGCAACTACATCGGCATCGACGAGCCTCCGGTGGAGATGTACGGCAAGGTGATGAGTCTTCCTGATCATGCCATGCTGGACTACTACATGCTTGTCACGCGGTTCACCCCCGATCAAATAGCCTCCATCAATCAGGGCCTGGGTGACGGTTCTCTGCATCCCCGCGATGTGAAGATGCGATTGGCGCGGGAAATCGTGTCCGTTTTCCACGGCGACGAAGCAGCTGGCGAAGCGGAGCACCATTTCCGCACCGTCTTTCAGGAGCGGGAACTCCCGCCCGAGATGCCAATCTACGCGCTTGAGGGTCCCACCAACGTCGTCG
>JAUWYD010000107.1 GCA_030616025.1 Chloroflexota bacterium | reverse complement strand
CAAGGCCATTATTGGAGCGTCTCCCTTCGTACAGGATATTTTATTGACCGGGTACGTGGGTGAGTAGAAGAACTGTCTGTATGACTGGGCGGATGCCTTCGTCTTTCCGTCTCTGTATGAGGGGTTTGGCTTCCCCATCTTGGAGGCCTTCAGGTATGGCACTCCTGTGGTCACGTCCGACACTTCTTCCCTGCCTGAGGTGGCGGGCGATGCGGCTTTCCTGGTTGATCCCCTCGATGTGGAAGAGATGGCGGAAGCCGTCTGGAAGGTAATCCACGATGAGAAGCTGAGGGCGAGGCTGAAGGAACGGGGCCATCAACGCCTGCGGGAATTCGACTGGAGGGCGACGGCAGCAGAGGTGCTGAGAGTCCTGGAAGACGTAGGTCGGCGTGCGCTTGGCTGAAGGCGTTGCTCTACACAGCGGTACTCTTTCTCATCACGGCGGCAAACACAGCCATCGTCAAGAGGCATATTCCACCCACCAATAGGTAGACGGATCCATACCCCAAGAGACTGGCCAACACGCCTACTAACATGCCCCCCATGGCGATTCCGCTGTCGAAGCAGAAGTAGAGCAAGCCCAGAGCCGTCCCCCTGGCTGTGCCGGGAGCACTGTCAATAACAATCGTATCCAGGCCCACGCGGGCACCCCCGAAGCCCGCCCCGTACATAATGGCCATCGCGACGAGTGTGGCGAAGCCATATGCCCAGTTTAGGCCTGCCATGCTGAGCGCCAGCACCGCGAACATCGGCAGGATGACGGGCACCCTCCCCAGTCTGTCCGATAGACGACCTGCAAGCAACCTGGATAGGATGATCGCGATAGCTGACGCGGTGAAGAAGAAGCCCACATTACCCAAGCCACGATCACGACCAAAGAGGGGCAAGAAGGAGTAGACTGCACCGTAGCCGAGTCCCAGGGTCACGGTGGCCAGGGATGGGGCCCATACGCCGCGCAGGCGTACGATCTCCAGTAACCCCAGTTTCGTCGGATTCCCATGCTGATCAGTGGTGCTCTCCCTCGCCGGTTCTTGAAGCATGAGAGTGATGACCAGGCTGCACAGGGCGGTCAAGGATGCGCAGAGGAACAAGAAAGGGAAGCTCACACGCTCCATGAGAGCGGTGCCAAGGGGCGAGGCAAGGATCATGGAGACGGGGGGGGTAATCCCTGCCAATCCGATTGCTGCTCCCCACTGCCGGCGGGGTGTAACGTCGGCGACAAGTGCGAAGTAGGCGGTCGTGAATGCGGCGATGCCAACCCCGTGGAAAAAGCGTGCCACCAGCAGTAAGGGGATCGACCGGGCCACAGTGTATGAGAGGGGACCGAGGATGAACACAGTGGCGCCGATTAACATAGTCGGCTTCCGGCCCCATGCGTCGACCAGGCGCCCCATAAACGGACGAAGGGCAATCGCAGCGAGGGCAAAGGTCGTCATAGCCAGCCCCACTTCAGGGGGCCCGCCTCCCATCTCCTCTATGTAGAGGGGTAGGGGAATGATGAGGAGGTGAATGCTGGAGAAGAAGAGGAGACTGGCGAGGAAAGCCAGGTAGAACGTCGGGCTGTATCCCCCAGGGAGGTTGTTGCGTTTCATAGAGGCTGGATTCTCCCCTCCACTGTCACGGACACCGGGGAGTGCTCCACCATATACTCCTCTATTGCCTCGCGCATAACCGTGGGCACGTCGTAAGTGACTTCCCTCTGATCAAGGTGAGTGTACTCGGTCAGTTCTCCCAGTTCCCAATCCGTCGCGGCCACGCTGTAGCGGCGTTCCAGGTCCAGAGGTTCCGTTCCGACCAAGACCTCTACCACCTGCTCGTGGGGGTCGCCGTATGGGTCGTAGGTGACCTTGATGCCGGAGACGTGTGGGATACCCTGGGGGTTGCCCCGTAGTGGAGTTGGGCGCTCCTCGATCACCTGGGGTCGCAACGCGTAGTTCAGCGCGTCCAGTATCTCCCTACCGCTCATCTCTGCTCGGCCGGGGTTGCCGGTGGACGACGTCGCCCTGCAGAGATCTCCGAAGGTCACCATGCCTGCCCTCAGAGCCTCGTCGAGCTGGCCGGCGACCACGAAGGCGATCTCTGTCTCCATCCTGTCCCGCAGCACGTCAGCCAGTAAGTTACCCAGGGCGCACTCCTGGAAGTAGTTGACGTCGAGAAAGGTGGTCGTTTGGCCGATGGGCCGACTCAATAGCGCTTGTACCTGTTCGACCTGCTCCTCGATGGCCTCTATGACTTCGTCGTCAGCCTCCGACGTGTCGACCGGTATCAGGTGACCTGCCCTGCTCAAGATCCGGCCACTAGAACTATCCACCTCCAGATCAATGCGACCCAGGTGGCTTCCGTGAGCGCCGGCCTGGGCTATTAGAGTGTCGTTCACGATCAAAGGCTCTTCCAGCGTGTCGTGGGTGTGCCCTCCGACAATGAGGTGCAGACCAGCGACGGCTTGGGCCAAGGCCTTGTCTTCTTCCAAGCCCAGGTGGGATAGCACGGCGACGACGTCGGCTCCTCGCTCCCGCAGATGCGCGGTCAGTTCCTTGACTACAGGCGCGGCGTCGAAGCTGCGCGCGCCGAAAACGGCGAAGGCGTTGGATAGGGCGGTGACGCCGATGACTCCCAGCTTGATACCCCCCACCTCCAATAGCTGATAGGGTACGGCTCCTTCCACCAGTTGCCCTGTCTCAGACCACGAAAGATTGGCCGCCATAATGGGATAGTTGGCCTCCTCGGCCAGACGAGCCAGGTTATCCGGGCCGTATGTGACCACCGCCGAGTTGCCGGCAACTGCGATATCGTATCCCACGGCGTTCATCATACTCGCAATGGCTGTACCCTTTGTTACGTCGCTCTCCAGCAGGATACGATCCTCGGCGTCGCCCGCATCCCAGAGCAGCGTATGGCCTCCCTGGTCTGCGACCTCTCTGCGGATCCGCTTGACCATCGCACTGATGAAGGGCAGTTGCTCGATGCGGGCGTGGAGGTCGTTGGTGTGGAGGATGGTCAATAACGTGCTATCTGACGCCATGACGTGCTACTTGTGTGCCTCAGTCGTCGGAAAGTTTGAGCACCGCCATGAAGGCCTCCTGGGGGATGTTCACCTGGCCTATCTTCTTCATCCTCTTCTTGCCTTCCTTCTGCTTCTCCAGGAGTTTGCGCTTACGAGTCACGTCGCCGCCGTAGCATTTAGACAACACGTTCTTGCGCAGTGCTTTTACCGTCTGACGGCCGATGATCTGGTTGCCTATCGCTGCCTGAATAGGCACGGGGAAGAGCTGGCGGGGGATGACCTCCTTCAGTCTCTTGACCAGGACACTACCTTTCGGATATGCTTGATCTCTGTGCACGATCAGGGATAGAGCATCAACAGGCTCGCGATTTACGAGGACGTCGAGCTTGACGAGGTCTCCAGGACGATAGCCGACGAAGGTATAGTCCAGGGAGGCGTAGCCCCGGGTACGCGATTTCAACTGATCATGGAAGTTAACGATCATCTCTCCCAGCGGCATCTGATATGTGAGCAGTACTCGTTGGGGGTCAACATATTCCATAGCCTCATAGTCGCCACGATGGGACAGCACGAGGTCCATGATGGGGCCTATGTAGTCGTCAGGGCTGAAGATGCTGAGTTTCACCCACGGTTCTTCGATCTCCTCGATCTCCGTCGCGGGTGGCAAGTCGGCGGGTCGATCAACCTTGACGAGTTCCGCGCGTCCAGTGAGGACGTGATATTCTACACTGGGCGCAGTGGCAAGTAGAGTCAGGTTGTACTCCCTTTCCAGGCGTTCTTGGATGATCTCCATGTGAAAGAGTCCCAGGAAACCGCAGCGGAAGCCGAAGCCCAGTGCCTGTGAATCCTCTGGCTCGTATGCCAACGAGGGATCGTTCAGATGTAGTTTATCGAGGGCGTCTCGCAGCAGGTGGTAGTCCTCCGCGTCTACAGGATACAGCCCAGCGAAGACCATCGGTTTGATGGGGCGGTAGCCGGGCAGCGGCTCACCGGCTGGTTTCGCGCCAGCGGTGATGGTATCGCCTACGGAGCAATCCCCGACGTTCTTCAGGCCCGTGGCCACGTAGCCCACCTCTGCAGTGGTCAACTGATCTACAGGGGTCATCTGAGGGGTGAAAATCCCCACTTCGAGGGGCTCGAAGGTCCTATCATTTGACATCAGTGTCAGCTTCTCTCGCCCCGTCAGAGTACCGTCCACGATACGGATGTAGGCCACAACGCCTTTGTACGAATCGTAGTGGGAGTCGAAGATCAGGGCTCGCAGTGGTCCCTGCGCGTTGCCCTGGGGGGCTGGCACAACCTTGACGATGGCCTCGAGAACTTCCTCGGTGCCGATCCCTTCCCTGGCCGAGGTGTGCAGTACATCCTCGGCAGGGATGGCCAACAGATCCTCCATCTCGCGGGCAACGTCATCGGGGCGCGCCCTGTCGAGATCGATCTTGTTAGCCACAGGGATGATGGCCAGATCGTTGTCCAGGGCGAGATACAGGTTGGCCAGGGTTTGCGCTTCCACACCCTGGGAAGCATCCACCACGAGGACAGCTCCCTCACAGGCGGCGAGGGCCCGAGACACCTCATAGGTGAAATCCACGTGACCAGGGGTATCAATGAGGTTGAGTTCGTACTCCTGGCCGTCCTGAGCCTGGTAGAGCATACGCACGGCGGAGGCCTTGATGGTGACACCCCTCTCGCGCTCCAGGTCCATCTGATCCAGTACCTGGTCAGCCATGTCGCGCGGAGAGATTGTGCCTGTGTATTCCAACAGGCGGTCTGCCAAGGTGGACTTGCCGTGATCTATGTGCGCTATGATGCTGAAATTCCGAATCCGATCTTGATCGATCACTGAAGATCCGTGGTCCTCCAGTACTCCTTACTGATCGCTGTGCTCTGCCGAGCTTCGCTTTGATTATACCTGATTGGGGTGCAAAACGGAAAGGCTTCAGTCGCTTGACAAGCGAGACTGCGGGATGTTATAATGTTCAAAGTTGGGAGGTGCTGACGTGACCGGTTACTTGCAGATCGTGCAGATGATAATCTCCATATGTCTAATCGTTGCCATTCTTCTCCAGGTCAAGGGACAGGGTTTGGGAGGCATCTTTGGAGGAAGCGACAGCGGGATCTATAAGACCCGCCGTGGGGCGGAGAAGACCTTGTTCAACCTGACC
>JAUWYD010000275.1 GCA_030616025.1 Chloroflexota bacterium | reverse complement strand
AGGTGAGGCAGGGAATCCTGCAGATGGAGACACCATCCGCCTTTATTTGAAGATCGAGCAAGACACCATCGTCGATGCCAAGATCAAGGTCTTCGGCTGTCCGACGGCCATAGCCGCCGCCAGCGCGCTCACGGAGCTGATTATAGGGAAGCCGCTTGACGAAGCACTGGCGGTCAAGAACGAGGATGTGTCATCTGCGCTGGGCGGGCTGCCAGAAGGCAAGATGCATTGCTCCGTGTTGGCTGAGGCGGTTCTGGAGGATGCGATCTCTCAGTATCGGGGGTAGGCTGACCCCAGTGGAGACTCACGCAGATCCTGATGTTGGAGTCGTCCGCTCTTGCTGGCCGATGACCTTCACTTGATGCCGCCCCTCTGGTCGATGCATTGACTGGCACCGATTCCTGCCTTGACATGCTTTCAGCGGAGGTACGCTGATGCGGACAGCCCCGCATTCCGGCGGGATGCGAATCCGATTGCCGTGGGGCGTGTTATACATTGTGCTATGAAACGATGCGAAATGCTACAACTCTTCGCGGAAAGGGGGGTACGACGTTCTGGTGGCGCGATGAAAGACGTCTGGGTTCATTCATGCTCGTCAGATGTTCCACCTAAGGAGGGAGAGAAATGTTAGTGGATCGTATCATCGGTGCCTTCACGTTCCGCAAGGGAGTCTACGCTGAGGTTGAAAGAGATACCGCATTCTCTACCACAGCGTGGATCCTGGTGATAGTGGTCGCATTCCTGAGCCAGCTTGGGGCACGTGCATCCGCAGACCTGACCACATGGCTGACTGGCGCCGTCGTGGGCACCGTCACTGCCATCATCGGTTTCGCACTGGCTGCCTTCGTTGTCAGCTTGGTGGGGCGTGCAGCCTTCAACGCCGATGTGACCTTCGACGAAATGGTTCGGACTCTGGGCCTGGCTTATGTGTGGCACGTCGTGGGAGTCATCGGCATAGTAGGTGCCCTGTCACCCGCCCTATCCTGCTTGACGGCTCCTGCGGTCTTTGTTGCCTGGCTATTGGGACTGATCGCGTGGATCGTGGCGGCGAAGGAAGCGCTGGACCTGGAATGGCTTCAGCTCATCGTCACCGTGGTCATAGGTTGGCTGGTGTTCGCTGCGATCATGGTCGCAGGAAGCATAGTGCTGGGCCTTCTGGGCCTCGGTGCCGCTGGGGTGGCAGGACTCCTCGGCTGAGCACGCGCACCGGGAACCGACTTCTTTGAGAGCCGCTCATCAGAGCGGCTCTCTGCTCGAAGGGCTGCTTCGTTTCCAGAGTACATGACACGTGGAAATGCTAGTCGCACGGCTCGATACCGCCCTGGGCCTACTCAAGACGGAGCTTACGACCTGCGTCAGGATGCTGCGTTCCTGGGACTCAGGACGGCTACATGGCCCTCCACGTCTTGAAGCACCCGGACAGAGACTCAATCTTGACATAGAACAGAGCATCGAGTACAATTATTACGCATAAGGTGCCATTATCTGTCACAATTGGCCTCTCAAAGTAAGGATAGTAGGGTCGAGGAAGCGGCATGTCGACGAGTGAACCGGAGTTACAGGACACTCTAGCGGCATATGAGAAGTACTTGGTGGACTCGGGCCTGTCGCAATTGACCATTACGGGGTATCTCGGTGATATGAGGCAGTTTGCCTCCTGGCTTGCGGGAGAGGGAAGGCCATCCCCGCTGGTAAGCACAGATGAGGAGATTCGGCGATATTGCCTGCAGCTTGTCATGGCGAAAGCCCATCCTCCCGCCACTGTCAACCGGCGCCTGCAAGCTATTCGGAAGTTCTTCAAATACGCGGTGCACACGGGGTTGGTGGATGAAGATGCCTCCTCGGGGATCAAGTTGCTGCCACAGCCGCGGTCTGAAGGGCCACGAGGGCTTGATGGGTCTGAGGTAGAGCGCCTCCTCAATGCAGTGCGACGAGGGGTTCCTCGTTTCATGAGGAGAGATTATGCGATAGTGCAGCTCATGCTGCAGACGGGGATCCGAGTGGGGGAGTTGACCAGGCTCAAGCTCTGTGATATCTCGCCGTCAGAGGACAGGGGTGTTCTGAGGGTCCGTGGGCAAGAGGCCGCTCAAGGTCGGGAGATCCCCCTTAACAGTTCGGCTCGCAAAGCCTTGGGCGCGTACTTGGACGAGCGCGTGGGGTCAGCCAACGATCACCTCTTTCTCAGCAGGAGGGGGGAGCCCCTATCCGTGCGCTCAGTGCAGAGATTGGTCAATACCTATGCTCAGGCGGCAGGTTTGCAGGACGTGTCCACGTACACCTTGCGGCAGACTTACGGTCAGCAGATGCTGAGGGACACTGGTGACCTATCCCTGGTGGCTAGGCTCATGGGCCACAAACGGCTGGAGACAGCCATCAAGTACATTCTGCCCGGGCAGGTGGATTTGACGGAGGTAGCCGAGAGGAGTTCCCTCAACGTCTACTAGCTTTGACGGAATACCACAGGTACAGAGCCTAGTTCATTGGTGTTGTGGGCCACCCTTGAGCCTGGAGGCCATTGCTGACTCGGCTACCCCGCCTGGTAGAGGCGCTGACGGCGGAGAGGACGCCGAGTGTTTGCATTGTTTCCAGAGACGTTTGTGATAGGGGCAGCCGCCGCGGACGCTGGGGCAGAGGGCCGCCACCACCAGGCATAGACGCGAGTTGTGCAAGAGGAACTGCAAAGGGTCTTCCTGGACGAGTGAGGGCACTGGTACCGTCAGAAGTGGTCGCGAGAGCAGATGGTCGGCATCCCAGAGCGTGCAGCCATGTGACAAGGGGAATGCAGCGATCACAACAGGCAAGGACGGAGAGGACGACCGGCTGACCACAGACTTGCAGGACGGCGTTGGTCGAAAGGGTCACGAGGACAATCCCGTGCCGTCGGAACTCAGGTCTTGCAGCGTAGGTAGTGGGATTGTCAGGGAGGTGGAGGATCCTCGCCACGCGATTCGATAGTGGGGTCATTGATCAGA
>JAUWYD010000214.1 GCA_030616025.1 Chloroflexota bacterium | reverse complement strand
TGAAACTCAATACCTTCGTCATGGCTGAGGTCAACGTGGTCTTGCCATGATCCACATGCCCTATCGTGCCCACATTCACATGAGGCTTGTCCCTTACAAACTTCTCCTTTGACATGTAGTGAGTCCTCCTTCTCTGACGAAACCGCTAGCCGGTTCTTACAGTTGATCCAAGCCTTCGCGACGCACGGCTGATGTTCTCAGCTGTCCTTGTCCACCAGCGTCGATTAGATATCCCCTAGCTCAATCCAGAGTGCACTTCCGCGTAGTAATCGAACTCCATAGTGAAAGTTCCCCGGCCCTGAGTCAACGAACGTAAGCCTGTGGCATAACCGAACATCTCCGCCAGCGGGGCATGAGCGCGTACGGCCTGTAGTGTGCCCTGGGCTTCCATGCCTTCTATCTGCGCCCGCCTTGAGTTAAGGTCGCCAATGACCTCGCCGACAAACTCCTCAGGTACCACCACCTCCACTTTCATGATCGGTTCCAGCAGAACCGGGTTAGCTCTCTGTACACCGTTCCTCAAGGCCATCGAGCCTGCGATCTTGAAGGCCGGCGACGAGGAATCCTCCTTGTGGAAAGAGCCGTCCACTAACCTGACTCTAACGTCCACGACGGGATAACCGGCGAGTACCCCACTCTCCATGGCTTCTTGCACCCCTTGATCGACGGCCGGGATGTACTGTTTGGGGATCACTCCGTTGGACGTCTCATCCACGAAGACGTACCCTTCTCCCTTTGTCAAAGGTTCCAGTTCCAGCCAAACATGCCCGTACTGGCCGTGTCCGCCTGTCTGCCGAACGAAGCGACCTTCCGTACGGACAGGCGTAGTGATGGTCTCCCGGTAGGACACTTGGGGCTTTCCCACGTTGGCCGACACCCGAAACTCGCGCAGCATGCGGTCTACCAGAACCTCCAGGTGCAACTCACCCATGCCGGAGATCAAGGTTTGACCCGTATCCTTGTCAACACGAACCTGAAAGGTGGGATCCTCCTCTGCCAGGCGGTCCAAAGTTTCTTTCATCTTCTGCTGGTCCGCTTGAGTGCGAGGCTCAATGGCTACCGAAATAACTGGCTCGGGGAACGTTATGGACTCCAAGATGAGGGGAGCGCTCGGGTCACACAGGGTATCCCCGGTAGAGGTGTGCTTCAGGCCGATCACGGCTGCTATGTCGCCGGCATATACGGCCTTGATATCCTCTTGATGGTTGGCATGCATGCGGAGAAGGCGTCCCGCTCGTTCCTTACGCTCTTTTGTCGAGTTCAGCATGCGGGAGCCAGTTGCGAGTGTCCCCGAATACACTCTCACATACACCAGTCGGCCAACATAGCGATCGGACGCAATCTTGAATGCCAACGCGGAGAAAGGGCCTTCTTCCTCAACAGGACGCCTCTCCTTCTCGCCGCTCTCTGGATTGATCCCTTCGATGGGTGGCACATCCAGCGGTGAAGGAAGATAGTGAATCACAGCGTCCAGGATAGGCTGGATCGCCTTATTGCGTAGGGCAGAGCCGCAGAGCACGGGGACGAGCTTTGACTCAAGAGTCGCCTGTCGCAAGGCTCGCCGTATTTCCTGGATAGAGATCTCCTTACCCTCCAGGAAGTTCACCGCCAATGCATCATCTGTCTCAACTACTCTTTCCAGCATCATTTCGCGACATCTGGCCGCTTCTTCCTGGAGGGCAGCCGGCACCTCCATTTCCTCCTGGCGAGTTCCCATTTCGTCGGCATAGACCAGAGCTTTGCCAGTTATGAGATCAACAACTCCTTCGAACTGCTCCTCCTTGCCGATGGGGATCTGTATCGCCACTGGCCGAGCTCCCAAGTGCTTCTCAATCATTTCTGTTGCGCGCCAAAAGTCAGCTCCCGGGCGATCCATCTTGTTGATGAAACAGATGCGCGGCACACCGTAGCGATCAGCCTGATGCCAAACTGTCTCAGACTGTGGCTCGACTCCAGCCACCGCGTCCAGCACAACGACCCCTCCGTCCAAGACCCGCAGGGAGCGCTGTACCTCTACTGTGAAATCTATGTGTCCAGGCGTATCTATGATATTGATTTGATGATCAAGCCAGTAGCTACTGGTGGCGGCAGCCGTGATAGTGATTCCTCGCTCCCGCTCCTGAGCCATCCAATCCATGGTAGTGGTGCCATAGTGCACCTCCCCCATGCGATGGATCTTCTCGGTATAGTAGAGTATGCGCTCGGTGATCGTCGTCTTACCGGCGTCTATGTGGGCAATTATGCCGATGTTTCTTGTCCTCGCCAACGGATAATCGCGAGGCATCATGAACTCCCGTCACCAACGATAATGGGCGAAGGCTCTGTTTGCTTCCGCCATCTTGTGGGTATCTTGCTTCTTCTTGACCGTCGTTCCGGTGTTCTTGGCAGCATCCATGAGTTCATCGGCCAATCTCTCGGCCATCGGTCTGCCCTTGCGAGCCTGCGCGGATTGAATGAGCCACCGTATCGCCAAGGAAGTGCGCCGTTCCGGTCGCACCTCAACAGGTATCTGATAGGTTGCCCCGCCTACGCGCCGAGACCGCACCTCCAACGCAGGTGTGGCGTTGTCCACCGCTTGACGGAAAACCTCCAATGGGTTCCTATGGGCCCGCTCTTCAATAATGTCCAAAGCGTCATACATGATTCTGGCAGCCACGCTCTTCTTTCCCCGCTGCATCAAACGAGTGATGAATCTGGCCACCAATTCGCTACCGTGCTCAGGATCCGGTTTCACTTCTCTGCGTGATGGTCTATAACGCCTCGGCATCTGATACCTCCGATCACCTTGCAAAAACATGGGGCCGAGGGCTACTGCACAGTGAACCTGCAAAGCCCTCGCCCCCCTCTGTCCAGCCCTTGGCTAGCCGCGGGCTATCCTGGGGGCCACCTTCTCGTGAATATCTGACCCTTCTCTTCGGAAGATGATTTGAAAATGGGCACTTAGTCGTGACATCCAAAAAGACTAGTCAGTCAAGAGTTCTAGTCTTTTCGAAAGCCTCCTCAGCAGGCACGATCCTTGCTTGAAGTCGTACCTTGATTCCCTGTCAACAGAGACACTCCAAGAGCATCTCAATGGGATGCTTCAAGTCCTTTCTTCGGACGCCTTGTGCCGTATTTGGACCGTCCGCGCATGCGTCCCTCAACGCCAGAGGCATCCAAAGCACCGCGGATGATATGGTAACGAACCCCTGGCAAATCCTTTACGCGGCCTCCGCGGACCAAGACCACAGAGTGCTCTTGGAGGCCATGGCCCTCACCAGGGATATATGCTGTCACCTCGATACCATTGGTTAGCCTCACCCTTGCTATCTTACGCAGTGCCGAATTGGGTTTCTTGGGCGTCATTGTCCTCACTAGTGTGCAGACGCCTCTCTTTTGAGGAGACCCTTTCTCATCCCTCACCGTCCTTTGGCGAAGGGCGTTATGTCTGTAGCGCAGCGCTGGAGCTGAGCTCCTTTTGCTCTTTTTCTTTCGACCTTTTTTGACCAACTGGTTTACGGTGGGCAACGTTACCTCTCTTGCTGCTCGT
>JAUWYD010000338.1 GCA_030616025.1 Chloroflexota bacterium | reverse complement strand
GCCACAAAAGGCGTGATCCACGCTATCTCCATGCCCGCCAAGCACAAGTAGATCAGTCCCTGACGGTGACCGGAAAGCAGCATCAGGCCGTCACCTCCTGCGGGGCGATCAGATCGTCCACCAAGTGGGGCAAATGATAGACCAAGATGCCAGGTAGCTCGCGAGTGGGCGGCTCTTCGGCCAGGGTAAAGAGCACCACTTCCCGCCGCGCCTCTTCCAGATCCATCAGAGCTGCCAGTAGGTCATCGTGGGCGATAGCTGTGACCACGAGTAAGGTAGCCCCCCACGGTAGCTTGGGGGATTCTCGCAGAAGCATCTCTTCGATGGGCAGTGAGGCAAAAGAGGTGATGCCTGCCAACGACTCCAAGATGTGCAGGAGTTGATTTGGGCTCCGACCGGGCAGAAGACGCAGCGGCTGGTCACTCCCCGACAAGACGCCGTTGGAGATCAAGCCTACCGGCAAGCGAAGCTCGACGCATAGGGCCGCCAGGCTGCTGGCCACGCTGATCACTCGCTCCATCAGCTCAGGGATGCTGCCTTGCCAGTGCCGGGGCAGGGTAGTGACGTTGAGGAAGACCAACATCTGTGGCTCCTCGCTGGGCTCATAGACCCGGCTTAGCAACTGTTGATGGCGTGCGGTGGCCTTCCAATGCACCCGGCGAAGCCCATCGCCAGGGTGCCACTCGCGAATGCCCATGGTCCGCAGAGGATCCTCGAACAGGCGGTCCCGCGCACCGCGCTCGCCAAACGGATTCTTTGCTGGCAGCCGCAGCTCGGACACAGAATAGAGCCGAGGATAGACAATCAGGTGATCTTGCTGGGTTCCAACGGCTTTGCGACTGAAGAAGCCGAAGCCGTCGCCGGTATTGAGGGTGGCAGGGCCATACGCATGGTATCCCCGTTGACTACACTGGATCGTGAAGCGGCGTCTGAGCCCTTGAAATGCGCCAGGCATCCAAAAGGTGCGGAATTCCCCTAGGTGACTGGCGCGATCTGGCACCACCTGGCCTCCATCCACTGGCAGGTCCGCCGGAAAGACATCAAGTATTTCCAGCCAGGTCAGGGGCAAGAATTTCCGGTTGCGCACTTCCAGGGTCAGTTCAACCGTCTCACCCAAGAAGGCCCGTGTCTCGCTCAAATGACGACGGTAGTGCAAGCCAAAGAGACTAAGCTGGTTCCACACCCAGCTGACGATGGTGACGCCAAAGAGACCAAAGGCCACCACCAGTAGAAAGTGGTTGTTCAGAACGACGCCAACCAGGGTCAACAGCAGACCCAGCATCACCCAGGCCTCGCTGAACTGGGTGTCCTTTTCCAGGTCCAGATACCGTTCCCCGCGCACCTCCTTCAGGATGCGCTCGAAGGGGCTGAGGGGTTCTGGCTCTACGCTGGGCAAGCCCTCCGGGGGCTTGCGCTCCCGCCGCCGGTCCGCGTCGAGTAACTCTGCGTGTCTCTTCATTCCCGGTCACTCTACCACCGGCACTGGAACTGATCCCACGATCTCGGCCACCACCTCAGCGGGGGTTCGACCCCGCAGTCGAATCCGCGGGCTGATGTGCAGACGGTGAGTCAGAACAGGGGCGCAGAGGTACTGCACATCGCTGGGAATGACAAAGTCACGCCCGCGCAGGGCGGCCAGAGCCTGGCTGGACCTGAATAGAGCCAGGCTTCCCCGAGGCGAAACCCCCAAATCCACCGCTTCATGCTCTCGCGTGGTTCGCACCACCTGTTAGGATGTAGTGGCGCACATCGGTGCTAATGTGTATCTCCCTTGCCTCACGTTGTAGCTCCACCACATCTTCCGCCGAAGCCACCGCCTGGAGGTCCACCAAGGGGTCATCTCGCTGATAAGTCAGCAGGATCTCCTCCTCCTCGTCCTCCGTGGGATAGCCCAAAGCAAGCTGCATGAGGAAGCGGTCCACTTGCGCCTCCGGCAGAGGAAAGGTCCCTTCCAATTCAATCGGGTTCTGAGTAGCCATCACCATAAAGGGGAGAGGCAGCGGATAGGTTTCGCCATCAACTGTGATCTGCCGCTCCTGCATGGCTTCCAGCATACTGGATTGCGTGCGCGGGGTGGCACGATTGATCTCATCGCCCAGGAGCACCTGGCTCAACACGGGACCGGGGCGAAACTCGAACTCCTGAATCTTCTGGTTGTAATAGTTCAGGCCGGTCACATCGCTGGG
>JAUWYD010000392.1 GCA_030616025.1 Chloroflexota bacterium | reverse complement strand
GGGCGCCCAGTACGAACCCACTTCCATGACCGTACAGCTAGCCGCGCCAGAGAGTTTCCAGGCCACCTTCAATAGCCTCTACTTTCCAGGCTGGCAAGCCTATGTCGACGGACAGAAGACCAGTATCACACCAACCCGTGGACAGGGCCTGATCAGCGTCCTCGTGCCAGCCGGTGAACACGTTGTCCGCCTTCGCTTTGAGGATTTGCCAGTCCATACGCTGTCCAAACTCATCACCGGATTGAGCGCCATCGTGCTTGTCCTGCTGGGCTTGGGCCCAGTACTGACACCATCACTGGCAAGATTGGTCAACTCCCTCTTCGAGACGAGCTGCATCTTTGCCCGGCAAAAGGGAAGGCCCGACCGGATCAAGGGCCAACAAGTGGCAGTTCTGACCCTCACAGCCATCACGCTCTTGGGCCTCAAAGTGGCATACGTAGATAGGAACGATACGTGGTTCAAGAAAGACTTCGATGGCTCCCAGGTTTCTGGAGCGCACACTCCACTGCAGGTCAACTTCGGTGACCAGATCACGCTCTTGGGATACGACCCGCCGTCAGCCGACTTGTATCCCGGCGATACGTTGAGCCTCAATCTGTACTGGAAGGCCCGCCAGAGCTTGACCACCGACTACAGCACGTTTGCACATCTCGCGGACGAAGAGATGAACATCTACGCCCAGAAGGATAGCCTCAACCCCGGTCGGTATCCCACGCGATATTGGGAACTTGATGAGTACAACAAGGATCCTCACCAAATCGTCGTGCCGCCAGGCACCCCGCCGGGGGATTACCTTCTCGGCGTGGGGCTATACGATCCCGCAACCTTGATGCGACTTCCCGTCTTAGGACAAGAGCGGCATCAGGCGGGCATGTACTTCCTACAAGATATCACCGTCTCGAAAGGCGATGAACCTCCGAGCATTGACGACCTGGGGATCCAGCACTGGGTCACAATAGACTTCGACAATGGCATGACCCTACTCGGCTATGCTGCTGAACGAGATCATCTGATCCCTGGGGATTTCTATCGCCTGGCGCTGTTCTGGCGAGCGATGAAGCCACTGGACAACAACTATTCCGTAGCCATTCGCCTCCTGAGTCAGGATGACGAAGTGGCGCTGGATCATTCCACCGAGCCCTCAGCGGGCAGGTACCCCACCACCCTGTGGGAAGAGGGAGAGATCGTGAGGGATAACCACAGCATTTGGATTCGTAACGATTTCCCTCCGAGCAACTACGTCCTGCAGCTAGCGCTGCTGGACTCTCAGGAGAAGAAGGTACCGGTGACAGCGGCGGCCGACGCCGGCGTCTTGGACGGTTGGTTTGAACTCGCCGCCATCGGAACGGGAGACTAGATGCACAGCACCGCCCGCAAGCTAAGCAGTGGTTTCCCCCTTGTCTTGCTCACCGGCCTGATATTGGGAGCTTTCTTGAGTCGCTTCCTGGCCGAAAACGCTTATACCTACTTCTCAGTC
>JAUWYD010000375.1 GCA_030616025.1 Chloroflexota bacterium | reverse complement strand
GTAGACGCTGATGGCCACAGCTGAACCACCCGCACCAATGCACATCACATGTCCCCCAGTGCGTCCCCAGTGACCCCGCTCGACAAAGGCCTCCCACGACAACCCGGATGTGATAGGGTCTTTGGCGTAGCCTTCCAGCAGGCCCTCGCGCTTGGAGATGCATGAGATCTCGCCACACAGCTCAGCGTAGGGATCGAGGTAGTCGAACATCTCGCGTGTTGCTTCCAACAGATCGATCTTGTGTGTGGTCACCAGCGCCCCCATCGATAGCGGGTCTTCCCTGATGTGCCGCACAATAGCCTCGTAGGTCTCGTCGGGCGCATGGATGGGGGCGTCATAGCCAACGATCTCCGCCCCCAGGCCAAGAACATCCGACCATTTGGGGAACACCTTCATTATAGACGACTGGGTTGTTGTCACGCCAACGAAGTACAGCGAAGGAATTGCGCGTGGTTCCAGGGGACTGGCTCCTGTCGTCATTCCGAAAGCTCCTTTCCCTCAGGAGTCTGCCGCACCAAGAGCCGCGCGATGTTCTGTCCAGTGAGCTTGGCGATGATAGAATCACTGATGCCTTCTGCGCGCAGACGTGGCACGATCTGTTCAGGCAGTGCCAACAGGCCGGGCTGACCGCCGTAGTGCCGCCACATGGAAGCGACAGCCAGATCCAGACCGACAGCGATGCGGTCTGCCAGACCATCCGCCACCATCTTCTTGAGTAGCGGCCAAGCTCCCTGCTCAGGGTCGCACTTGGGGTGCACGAAGGTATCGTAGCCCAGTAGCACACCTGCCTGGGCCAATTCGCGATGTAGACCGAAATCGGGTCGCTTGTCCATGTGGCAGATGTAAAGCCGGTCGGCAGCGACTCCTCGATCGCCAAAAAACGATCGTAACGCCTCAACGTTCTTGCCTCGTTCTGTGTGGCATAGGATTGCTGCCCCGGTCCGGCGTGCGGCTTCCGCCGCAGCCGCCATTAGAGTGAGAGTCTGACCCTCAAAGTAGCCCTCATAGCCGACCTTTATCGTGGTAGCAGGAACCCTGCCTTCAGCCTCGCGCATCCCCCAAGTTAGCTCTTTGACAAAGTAGGTCGTCGCCTCTTCCTCTGATGCCGACCACAGCCAATGCGTTGGTGGATAGTACCTTCGCCGGTGAAATCCAGTCGTGGCAGTGATATGCAGGCCCGTAGCTCTAGCCAGGCGAACCAGCATCCCGGCATCCCGTCCGCAACCACCAGGTTGACAATCCACGATTGTAGTGGCCCCGGCCCGGCGAAAGTCTGCAAGCTCGGCCTCTATGGGCTCATAATCACACAGTTCCAGTTGCGCGTCACGCGAGACTCCGTGCGGTGGTTCGATCCACACGTGCCCGTGCGCGTCGACGAGACGAACATCCTCGACCGCAGCCAATCCGTTCAGCGTCCAGAACCTCACGATCCCTCGGCTATCGCGCGACAATCCACCTCTATCGTAGTCTCATACCTCGTTTCTATGCAGACTTCTCATAGACCTCGGGGTTCACCACATGAGCGGGGCGCTCCCCGCGCAGAACCTGCAACGTGTTCTCCACAGCCAAGGTCCCCATACGGACTATCGACTCATAAGTGGTGGCACCGATGTGAGGGGTAGCGATGAAGTTCTCAAGTTTCATCAGGGGACTAGCGGTGGCGGGCTCCTCTTTGAAGGCATCCATGGCCGCCCCGGCGATCCATCCCTCCTGCAAGGCCCTCAATAGAGCTTCTTCGTCCACCAACTCCCCACGAGCCGTGTTTACCAGGTAGGCAGAGGTCTTCATAGCTTGGAGTTCTTTCTCCCCGATGAGGTCGCAGCGCTCCGGCGTGACAGCGCAGTGGAGGGAGACGAAA
>JAUWYD010000296.1 GCA_030616025.1 Chloroflexota bacterium | reverse complement strand
GTCTGTCCCCGTTGTGTGAGCGAAACCAGAGAAACGCCTCCGCCAGACTGGACCGCGGATTGGGGTGGCTCGGTCCGCACGCGGTGGACTCAAGAGGCAGAATGGGATCCTTTCTCCAACGTGGCAGCTCCCTGGTCAATCCGCGATCATCTCCTGTGGCAACTATGTCCCCTCCTGTCTGCCTCCGAACTGGAAATCGCCTCTCTTGTGCTGGAGAACCTGGACCATCGTGGGCTCCTGGATTGCGACTTGGAGACCATCGCTTCAATCCTTGACGTACGTTTGACGGAGGTTGAGAGCGTCTTGGCTGTGGTCCAGAGGCAGGACCCCGCGGGCATTGCGGCGAGGACCCTTCGCGAGAGGCTACTGATCCAGTTGGACTGCCTGGACTGCGAAGAAGGCGTCGCAGGACTGTGCAAACTGCTGATCGAAGATCATTGGGAGACCCTCGGCAAGGGCAAGCTGGAGAGAATAGCAAGGGAACTCCAACTAGGCATAGAGGACATTGGGCGGGCCAGGGACTTCATGAGGGCCAATCTTGATCCCTACCCTGTCCATGCATTCCTCGACCATCCGAAGCCTGCTGACGAGCCCGTCGAGGCTCACTACCTGCGACCCGACGTACTCATCACTGTGCATGGCCCAGAGGGTTCAGAGGAGTTTGAGATACGATTTCCTGCGAAAGGACGTTTTCGTCTCTCACTGGACGGGGCCTATCGGGCGCTGATGGATGCATTTGACAACGAGCCTGTGCATGCCAACCCAGGCGAGTATGAGCACGTCCGCCAATGCGTGAGCAGAAGCAAGCTCTTCATTTCGGGCTGGCAGGAGAGGTGGCGGACGCTCCGTCGCATCGTCGAAGGGATGGTTGAGTATCAAAGGGAGTTCTTGCTCAACGATGCCAGATCGCTCCGTCCTCTGACACGGGCTCAGCTCGCGGAGATGGTGGGGGTGCATGAGTCAACCGTCAGCAGAGCTGTGGCGTCCAAGTATGCTCTGATCCCGGGAGGACGGATCGTAGCCCTGTCGGATTTCTTCGATGGCTCGTTGAGGGCCAAGGTCTTGATCGAGGATTTGATTTCAGAGGAGAATCATGCGCTGACAGACAGCGAACTTGTGGAGTTGCTTGCCCAGGCTGGCGTCCGAGTAGCGAGGCGGACCGTGGCGAAGTATCGCCAAGCGCTGAGGATTCTTCCTTCGGAATTGAGGTGATATGTCCAACATCGACAGACTGATGAAGGTCAGAAGTAGGTACGTAGTCCTTGCGGCCTGCCTGCTGGGTCTGGCGCTCGTGGTGATCATTGTCGGCTACGTGGTGCGGAACGCTGGCGCACGTGGCCGGGTGTCGGCGTTGGGCGACGCGGAGCAAGCCTGGCTGGAGGAGAAGCGTGAATTACGGATCGCTGGGAGGCGGGAGGAACCACCTTTCGCCTTTGGAGACGATGCTGGCACATACGGTGGGTACGAGGTGGAGATTGCGGAAAGCTTGGGGCCGATCCTGGGGATAGGGGTAGAGGTGCTTCCGATGACCCGGGAGGAGGCCGTGATCGCTATGGAGAACGGTGAAGTTGATGCCATCATGGGGATGGTGAGGAATGCTCGAACGAGTGACCAGTATGGATTCACGGAACCCTATCTCAGCAGCTCCTTGGGCATTTTTGTACGATCGGAGAGGTTCGACGTAGCGTCATTGGGAGATCTACGGGATCATCAGGTCGCCGTTCAAGCGGACACTGCGGCGGAAACCACACTGGCTGATCAGCCAGGTGTCTTCCCAATACTGGTGCAGTCCGCTGAAGAAGGCTTGCGGTCCGTGGCGGACGCGCAGGTCGTCGCGTTTGTGGCAGACGAGATGGTGGGCTTGCGTGCGGTCCAACTGGCAGGCCTGGGGAACGAGGTCAAGTTGGTTGGCCAGCCAACAGAGACTGTTAACTACAGCTTCGCCGTGCCGAAGAATCATGACACAGAACTCAACGTTCTGAATCATGCTCTCGCCTCAATGCAAGCGGTCGGACTGAAACAGCAGGTGGATCGCGCCTGGTTTGGAGTACCTTTAGCCTCGTCTGGGGCATCACCCACCAGTACTACAATCACGGTGGCTCTCGGTGTGACACTTGTGGGTTTGGTCTTGGGTAATGCGATCTACATGCTGCTGAAGATGCGTCAACGCACCGAGGAGCACACAGTAGTTCTCGAAGAATCACGGGACAAGTATCGGAAGCTGGTGGACGGGACCGATGAGGCCATATTCACCGTAAGTGGTGATCTGAGCCTTCTGGAGGTCAACACCAGGGTAGAGTCGCTCACTGGATACAAGAAAGACAGCCTCTTGAGGATGAGTTTGGAGGATCTCGTTCCTCCAGCTCAAAGACAGGCCATAAAGAGCTGTGTCGAGAGGGCCTTCCTGGAGGGAGTTGGCACGTTGGACGTTGTCTCAATCATAGATAGGCATGGAGACGAGGTGCCGGTGCAGTTCAGCGCTCATTCGGTTTCGCAGGCCGGACGAAGGATGATTCAGTGCATTGCACGGGATGTCCGCGAGCGCGAGAGGATGCGTCATCAGGTGTTGCGACGGAGCGAAGACCTGTCGGCCATCAATGCCATTGCCACTATGGTCAGTCACTCTCTAGATGTCGAGGAAATGCTGGAGAAAGCGCTGGCAAAGGTCTTGGACCTGACAAGGGCAGACAGCGGTGTCATCTACTTGAGCGGAAGCCGTGACGGAGAGATGATTCCTGTGGTCAAGCAAGG
>JAUWYD010000236.1 GCA_030616025.1 Chloroflexota bacterium | reverse complement strand
GGCATCGGCTTCGATGCCTGGGGCGTGGCCACGGTGCCCATTGTGTCTGCCGCCATCCTCTTCGATCTGGATATCGGTGATCCACATGTCAGGCCGGATGCAGAAGCAGGCTACCAGGCTTGTCTGGTCGCCGGGGAAGGCGAAGTAGCTGAGGGCAACGTAGGTGCAGGCACAGGCGCCACTATTGGCAAGCTCGCGGGTCCGAAGTATGCCATGAAGGGAGGCCTCGGCACGGCTAGCCAAGAGATCGCTCGAGGGATCATAGTGGGAGCCGTAGTGGCGGTGAGTTGCGTGGGCGACGTTGTGCATCCTAGAAGCGGTAAGATACTGGCCGGGGCACGCAATCCAGACGACAGCGGCTTCCTAGACTCTCTAGAAGCGATCAAGCGCAGGCCAGCACACACCACATCCCCCTTTGCCAACACTACCATCGGCGTGGTGGCCACTAACGCCCATCTGAGCAAGGAAGAGACCAACAACCTGGCTCGGCTGGCGCTGGATGGGTACACTCACGCCATCCGACCGACTACCATGTACGATGGCGATACGCTCTTTGCCTTGTCCACAGGAGACGAGACGGCTGACCTCTCCGCCATCGGCGCTGCGGGCGCTGAGGTGGTGGCGCAGGCCATAGTGCGGGCCATCAAGAAGGCCGAGTCACTACACGGGATACGCGCTCATGGCGATTTATAGCACGGAAAATCACCGCCCAAGATTGCAGGAATCTAGATCAGCGGTCTGAGAGGCTCAAAGCCAGATATGCCATCTAGTCGTGACCCACACCGGACTTCAGCCACAATTGAGGGAAGCTCCTCCAACATCTTGGCCATCGACATAGGCAACACCAACACCGTGCTGGGAGTGTACAAAGGCGACGAACTGATCGCCTACTGGCGGATGGCTACCGCCCTGCACAGGATGGCCGATGAGAACGCCGTCCTGCTGGACGGCTTGTTTGGTCACGCGGGGCTTTCCTTCTCCGACATCGATGATGGCATCGTCTCCTGTGTCGTACCTCCACTGCTGCCCGTCTTTCAGGAGATGTGCCAAAGATACATGAACTTCACGCCCTTGATCGTTGAGCCAGGCACGAAAACAGAGATGCGGATTCTCTACGATAACCCTCAAGAGGTAGGGGCAGACCGCATCGTCAACGCCGTGGCAGCCAAGGAGCTATACGGCATGCCGCTCATCGTCATCGACTTCGGAACCGCTACGACCTTCGATGCCATCTCGAAGGAAGGCGACTATCTGGGCGGGGCTATTGCTCCCGGCGTCAACGTTGCCAGCGAGGCCCTGGCCGAACGGGCAGCGAAGTTGCCCCACATCGAGTTGGTCGTGCCGCCGAGGGCCATCGGCAAGAACACCATCGCCAGCATGCAGTCAGGCATCATGTACGGGTATGTCAGCCTGGTGGAAGGGATGGTGGCCCGCCTGAAGGAGGAGTTGGGCGGCGACGTGCACGTCATCGCTACTGGCGGACTGGCCCCGGTCATAGCCCAACACACAGCTGTTATCGAAGCAGTAGACCAGAACCTCACATTGGAAGGGCTGAGGCTACTCTACAAGCTCAATCGGTCCTAACCCCTTGGCCCAGCCCCCCACACACACACAGCAGACACCCTTGTCGTCCAGGTGCCATTCGAACCATCAACCCCCCTTTACCCTCACAAAGGCCTCCTCACCTCAATGAAGCCAGCTCAGAGGCTATCGAACGGATGTTCTACACACCTTTCACCGCCTCAGACTCATGGGCCGATATCCCCACCAAGCTGGAAAGTGCGATCGAGCATCCAGCAAGCCACGTCCCTCCCACTTCACCTTGCACAACCAGGCCGGACCGGCCTACAATCTCCACATGACGGCTGTTCTGCTGACCCAGGAGTGCAACGCATGTGGCTGAGTGACTACCAGTTCGCCACCTTTTCCATCCGTGGCCTGGACGTGCCGGCGGTGATGTTGGGAACCTCGCCCTTCATCGGCGCCGGCCAGTTCGGCCGGAAAGCCGAATCCTACTACAATCGCTTCTTCCTCCAGCCGGAGAACATCACCGAGGTCGTCGTGCAGGCTATAGACCTGGGGGTAAACGCCCTCCAAGTCATAGGCTATCCGCAAGTCGTCGACGCGGTGCAAGAGGCGGCCAAGAGCACCTCAACACAGCTCTTCCTTCTCGGCACAGTCGGCCTGGGGAGCATCGAACGGGAGATTCAGATCATGCTCGACGCAGGTGGCCAAGGGGTGATAATCCATGGCAGCCTGGCCGACAGGGACATGGCCTTTGCCCGCGAGTATCTGTTCCCGCTGCAGGAGCGAGGGTTGGTGACGGGCATAGCCACACACAGGCCGGGCAGGACCATTCCCCGTGTGCAGGAGATGCAAGAGGTGGATCTGATCCTGTGCCCCCTGAACAAGGCCGGGAGGTTCATGGAACCGTCTGTCGAGTCCACGCTGCAAGCTATCGAGAGCAGTTCCAAGAGGATCATCGCCATCAAGCCCCTGGCCGCGGGCAGGTTGTCTCCGCAGGAGGGGCTTGAGTACGTCTCCGACAGGGCGGCTGGCGTCGCCGTGGGCATCGCCTCTAGGGACGAAGCGGAGGAGACGTTCGGGATAGCCAAGGAGCTCTTCGGTATCCAGGCCACAGACCCGCTGTCGGCCAAAGTGAAGCACCCCGAGTAGCGCTGAGCGCGTGTCGAAGCCCGCCCTGAGCGCGTCGAAGGGGGTCCGGCTGTGCCAGACCAAGACATGCCGACCGTGCCCTTCGATGCTTCGCATAGGCGACCTCGCCATCCATTCTGGTTCTGGCTTACGGGATTCGGCAGCGGGGTCTGCTTCCTCATCACGGTCTGGATCTTGCACGAGATCTCCCTGCCGCCACTGCTAACCGTCGCCATCAGCCTAGGCCTCGGAGGCTTGGTGACGCTCGTCGTCCTCCGCATGTCAGGCAACGGCGCCACCTGGACAGATTGTCACCGTCTGGCGCCGGCCGGTGGTCCGTTGGGTCTTTTGATCGCGCTGGCTCCGATGCAGGAACTTGACCCCGAGCGCCTCGACGACACCAGCGGCATGACGCTCGTGGGTCTGGGCGCCATCGTCTTCCTCATCTGGCTCTGGCGGAGAGTACGTCGTGGCGCGCGCCCACCGGTCGCAAGAGTAGAGGTCACCTCGGCCAGAGAGTCCTGACCGGCTCGCGCCCCTCTCGATAGGCAGTCCGGTGTCTCTTGCCTAGCAACTCGCGTAGCTCATCCCACGTCGAAGTCGTATATGCCGTCCTCTATCGGCCAGTCACGGCCACATCCCCGGCAGAGGAGCGTAGATCCCGCTTCTTCCA
>JAUWYD010000072.1 GCA_030616025.1 Chloroflexota bacterium | reverse complement strand
GATGAGGTTCTAGTCCCATGCGTCGGACATCGCTCACTTCTTCCCATACAACAACACTTCTCGCATCATCTTGTTAGGAGGGCGCGAAGAGATGGCTCTTAATCGCAGGATAGCGCATATCAACCTCTCCACGGGGGAGATCGAGACCAAGCCGATTCCGGTCGAGCTGAGGAAGAAGTTCATCGGTGGGCGGGGCCTGGACATGTACCTGCTGTATAACCATACTGAGCCAGGCATAGATCCATTGGGTCCGGACAATGTGGCAATCGTAAGCGCGGGACTCCTGACCGCCACTCTGGCTTCGGCTTCAGCACGTACGCATGTGGGCGCCAAGTCGCCCTTGACGGGGGCTGTGGGTAGCTCCAACATGGGCGGCTTCTTTGCGCCAGAGTTGACCTGGGCTGGGGTTCATCACTTGGTGCTGAAGGGCAAAGCCGAGGAGCCGGTCTATGTCTGGGTCAACGATGGTGAGATCGAGATAAGGGACGCTGCCCATCTGTGGGGGCTGAGCACTCGTGAAACCCAAGACACTCTCAAGCAGGAGTTGGGCGAGGAGGTGCAGGTACTGTGCATCGGCCCGGGTGGGGAGAAGCTGGTCAGGTTTGCCAACGTCATCAGCGGTATGAAGAACGCCGGTGGACGAACCGGCATGGGCGCCGTGCTGGGGTCGAAGAATGTCAAGGCCATCGCCGCGCGAGGCACTATGGATGTGGAGATCAGGTACCCCGAGGAGGCCCTGGAGTACGACCACGAAGTCATGAGGCACATCGCTGACACGAAGTTTGCTCAAATCATGGGCAAGTACGGCACTATGTTTATTCAAAGCGTGACCAACTCCACGGGTCTGGTTAGGACGCAGAACTTCCAGCATAATCAACTCTTGGATGCCGAGCCAATCGAGTGTGAGCACATCGAGGAATATGGTCTCGGTACGGTGGGTTGCTTCGGATGCATCATCCATTGTCGGCACCGGTACGTCGTGGACGGCATCTTCGATGAGGGGCCTGAGTACACTGCCCAAGGTGCCTTTGGCTGGGAGGTAGGATGCAACAACTTTGAGACCATCCTGAAGGGCAACCACCTGGTCAACCACTACGGTATCGACATCCTGGAGACGGGCAGTATGATGGCCTGGGCCATGGAACTGTATGAGAAAGGGATCCTCACCAACAAGGACACCGGTGGGTTGAAGCTGGAGTGGGGGAACGACGAGGCGGTCCTGGAACTGATCAGGCAGATCGCCCTGCGCGAGGGGATAGGTGACGTCCTTGCAGAGGGGCCTCTGCGGGCTGCCGCGAAGATAGGCAAGGATTCGCTCCGCTACAATATCCACGTGAAAGGGATGAGCAATCTGCACTCGGATGAGAGGCCCACGCCTGCTCTGGCTTTGGGCATTGCCACTAGCACCAGGGGTGCCGACCACCTGCGGAGCCGGCCGGCCATAGACCTGTATCACCTTCCAGTGCCGGTATTAGAGAAGGTGTACAACAACCCCGTGAAATATGACGGTAGGTTCACGTCTGACTATCGGGACTATGAAGGTAAGGCTTGGGAAGTGCTGTGGCAGGAGATGATGTACATGGCCATAGATTGCGTTGGAGTGTGCAAGTTTCACTGTGTTTTCTTGAGCCCTAACCTGCTGAACTTCGACAATATCTCCAAGTTCATCTACTTCAACACGGGCCTGGAGATGTCGCCCCGCGATGTGTGGGAGGTTGCCGAGCGGTGTTACAACGTAGAGAGGCTATTCAATATCCGAGAGGGTTTTGGCAGGAAGGATGATACGCTGGTGGATCGCTACTTCGACGAACCCACCACGCGCGGGCTGGACATCGTCCGCGGAAAGACGATTGACCGTGAGAAGTTCACGGAGATGATAGACGAATACTACCAGCTACATGGGTGGGACGAGAACGGTGTGCCCACTCCAGAGACACTGGAGAGGCTCGGCTTGGACAAAGAGCCCTCCCGTATGCTCTAGGGGAGGACGACGACCATGCAAAAGGTGATTCTGGTAGAGCAAGATAAGTGCACCGGTTGTCGGCTGTGTGAGATGGTCTGCTCTGTCAAACACGAGGGGGTGAGCAATCCCAGCAGAGCCAGAATCCACGTCATCAAGTGGTTCATGGAAGGTTTCGATATGCCCATGATCTGCCAGCAGTGCTTGGAAGCACCTTGCATAGCGGTCTGTCCCAAGGATGCCCTCGCCAGAGATGAGGCACTGGGCAACGTTGCGCTTGACTACGATCTCTGCATAGGCTGCAAGATGTGTGTGACTGCTTGTCCCTTCGGCGGCATGGGTATCGACACAGTGACCAGCAAGGTCATCAAGTGTGACCTCTGCGAGGGTGACCCCCAGTGTGTTAGGTTCTGTTTTCCCGGCGCTCTCCAGTACGTGGACGCCAACGTGGTGAATCTGAGGAAAAAGAGGGACGCTGCGGCCAAGCTGGCCGAATTGATGAGCAAGGTGGTGGCTGTCTAGGCCAGTACAGTTTCTCTTACAGACTGGTGAGGGCATCCTTTGTGTCACGTCCACTGACAGGGTATGCCCTCCTATGGTGTGTTACGGTCTTTGATGGAGGATCAGGGTTGAGTAGCCAGTCGGTTCTAGTCATTGGCGGCGGCATTGCGGGTATCCAGGCCTCCATTGACCTGGCTAACATGGGCCTCCAGGTCTATCTGGTGGAGCGAACGCCCAGCATCGGTGGCAGGATGGCCCAGCTGGACAAGACTTTCCCCACTAACGACTGCTCCATGTGCATCCTGGCCCCTAAGATGATCGAGTGCGCGGGGCATGACAACGTGCATCTCCTCACCTATTCTGAGGTTGATGAGGTCCGAGGCGAAGCAGGCGATTTCCAGGTCACTGTGCGGGGAAAGCCCCGGTACATCGACTTGGCCAAGTGCACAGGGTGCGGCGAGTGTGCTGAAAAGTGTCCTCGTCGGGTATCCGACGAATTCAATATGGGGCTGGACAAGCGGAAGGCAGTATACATGCCGTTTCCCCAGGCGGTTCCTCGCAAGATGACCATAGATGCGGAGAACTGCCTCTACTTTGCCAAGGGCCGGTGTCGTGTCTGTGAGGAGACGTGTCAGGCCAGCGCCATAGACTTCGAGCAGCAGGAAGAGGTTCTGGAGTTGGAAGTGGGGGCCATCGTGATAGCCACGGGATTTGATCCATATGATCCCGCGGCCTTGAAGGAGTATGGCTACGGCGAGATTGAGAATGCCATCACTGGTCTGGAGTACGAGAGACTGATTTGCGCCTCAGGGCCCACGGAGGGCCATCTCGGACGGCCCTCGGATGGCAGGGTTCCCCAAATGATCGCCTTCATTCAATGTGTTGGCTCGCGTGACGTGAACTACAAGGCCTACTGTTCTAGCGTCTGCTGCATGCACGCCACGAAAGAGGCGATCCTGGCCAACGAGCACTACCCTGATCTGAAGTCCTTCATCTTCTATACCGACATGAGAGCGGTAGGGAAGCAATTCCAGGAGTACATCATCAGGGCCAAGGAACAGTACCATGCAAGCTACATCAGGAGCCGCCCTGGCAAGATCACGGTTGATGAGCAGAGTGGCAATCCCATTGTGTGGTACGATGAGACCGTCTTCAGCGAGGCTGGGGATTCCGTACGCAGGGTAGCCAGCAAGGAAGTGGAGTTGGTGATCCTCTGTCAGGCGCTGGTGCCTCGTGGGGTTCATCGGGAGATAGCTGAGAAGCTGGGACTGGAGATGGATGAATCCGGCTTCCTGGCGGTTCGGGATAGGCTGGAGTGCCCAGTAGACACGTCGGTGCCGGGCATCTTCGCGTGCGGATTCTGCCAGAGCCCTCAGGACATTCCCGATTCCGTCGTCCAGGCCTCAGCGGCGGCGGCGAGGGTGGCGGAGCTACTGCGCCCTAACAGTAGAAGGCCAAGAGATGCCTAGGACAAGAGTTGGAGTCTTTGTCTGCCATTGCGGCAACAACATAGCGGGCGTGGTACGGGTCCCCGAGGTGGTGGAGGATGCCCGAAACCTCCCGAATGTGGTTTACGTCGAGGATAGCCTGTACGCCTGCTCGGAGGAGGGCCTATCCTCAATCAAGGAGCAGATAGCCAAACAGAACCTGAGCCGGGTGGTGGTGGCTTCGTGTACGCCGCGGACCCACGAGCCGTTGTTCAAAGACGCGTGCGAGGAGGCTGGGCTCAACAGGTACCTCTTCGAATTCGTCAACATCAGGGAGCATTGCTCCTGGGTGCACAGGCATGATCCGGCCAGGGCAACTGAGAAGGCCAAGGAACTGGTCAGGATGGGGGTGGCTAAGGCCCGCTATCTCGAACCGCAAGAGGAGTTCGAGAGCGAGGTGTTTCCTGCGGCGTTGGTCGTTGGCGGAGGTGTCGCCGGCATGACCGCCGCTCTGAGTCTGGCCAATCAGGGCATCCAGGTGTATGTGGTGGAACGAGAGGGGCAGCTTGGGGGTCTCGTACGGGAGGTGCGCACGCTGTTCCCCACGGAGCAGGATACCGGGGAACTGCTAGGGCCCCTGATTGAGCAGGTGAGAAGCCACCCTCAAATCACAGTCTACCTGGGCAGCGAGGTGGAGAACATCGAGGGTTTCATAGGCGACTTTGATGTAGCCGTGGCGACGGACGGGCAAGTTAGGGAGCTGAAGATGGGCACGGTGATTGTCGCCACCGGCGCAAAAGAGTTCAAGCCGTTGGGCATGTATGGCTATTCTGGGCTGCCCAATGTGGTCACACAGCTGGAGTTCGAGAAGAGCTTCAAGAGGGGTGCTGATCTTCCACCGAATGTGGTGATGATCAACTGTGTTGGCGCACGCGTCCCTGAAAGGACCTACTGTGGGCGCCTTTGCTGCTCAACGGCGATCAAGAATGCCATATGGCTCAAGGAGCAGGACCCTGATGCCAAGGTGTCTGTTCTCCACAGAGATGTGATGGCCTATGGTGTTGACATCGAGGAGTTCTACCGGGGGGCTATGGAACTGGGTATCCGGTTCTTACGGTATGATGTCCAGAACCCGCCCGAAGTCTTGGGTGAAAAGCGAGCTGAGGGGGTCAAGGTGCACCATCAGCTAATGGGTAAGCAGATCATTCTGCCTGCTGATCTGGTGGTTCTGACCACACCGCTCGTTCCGCGGGAGGACAGCGAAAGACTGTCCAAGATGATGAAAGTACCTGTGGGCACTGAGGGGTTCTTCCTGGAGGCCCATTTGAAGCTGCGACCGATAGAATTCTCTACTGATGGCATCTACGTCTGTGGCTCAGCGCGATACCCATCCAGCATCCCGGAAAGCGTATCGCAAGCCTACGCCGCTGCGGCCAAGGCCGCGATCCCTATTCGAGACGGGTCCGTACGGGTGGAAGCCATCACCGTTTTCTGCGACGAACGGACGTGCTCCGCCTGCGGGAACTGTGTGGAGGTCTGTCCCTTTGGCGCCGTTGAGCTACAGGAGGGTAGATTCGGCAGGACGGCCTCCGTCAATGTCACGCAGTGCAGGGGTTGCGGTTGTTGTGTGGCGGCGTGTCGTAGCGGCGCGATGCAGCAGAGGGGTTTCGACGACAGGCAACTGCTCAGCATGATAGGTGCACTGGCAGACGAGATGGTGAGTGTCGGTGGAAGATAGTGAAACCGGCGGCAACGGTTTCGAGCCCAAGATCCTGATTTTTGCGTGCAATTGGTGTTCTTATGCCGGGGCAGATCTGGCTGGGGTGTCTCGTCTACAGATGCCTGCGAACTGTCGTGTGATTCGGGTCATGTGCTCAGCCCGCGTCCGGCCCGAGTTCGTGATCACGGCTCTGTCCAAGGGCCTCGATGGTGTGGTAGTTCTGGGTTGTCATCCGGGAGACTGCCACTACTCTGAGGGTAACTACTTCACCAGGCGGAGAGGCCTCTTCCTCAAGAAGTTGGTGGAATACGTGGGCATTGAGCCGGAGCGGTTCCAGGTCAGATGGGTGTCGGCCTCGGAGGGGGCGAAGTTCGCGGACACGGTTGCGGAAGTGACGCGGCAAGTCAAGGCCCTAGGCCCCAACAGGCCGCGCCCCAAGGCCTAATGAGCCGTGCGTGGAGAGAGGTAATGCAGGATAAACTACAAGGCATAGTCAGG
>JAUWYD010000377.1 GCA_030616025.1 Chloroflexota bacterium | reverse complement strand
CAGTGCGTCCTCATACAAGGCACTCGCGAAGGCTACGACTCGGCGAATGACTGTAGGCCGTGGCAGTTCTGTGACCATCACTTGCATCCCAGAGCGGTGTAGGCGGTATACTACGGCGCTCGCCAAATCACCGCCTCCCCTGACCAACACTCTGACGTCTTCCAGCACGGTCTTCTCCACTCAGCGTTCGCAGCAAAGCCCGGACTCAAGGCCCGATGGGCTCCCCATCACTTGGGGGCACCAGGCTCATGACGCTATGCTGACCGGGTGCAGCGGCCACATTATAGTCGGGCCAGACCGAAAAAGCTATTGGACACGCCACCCGGAACGGACTATAATTGACCCACCCAGTTCTCAGCGCGCGAGGTCCGTATGCCTAAACCTTGGCCCCTCATCAGTTCAACAGTTGACAAGTCGTACTCGGTCTTCTCTGTCCGCACTGACACAGCTTGTTGCCCCCGCACGGGCCAGGAACACGATTTCTACGTACTGCAATCCCCCGACTGGGTCAACGTCATTCCATTGACGCCGGACGAGCAGGTCGTCATGGTCAGGCAGTATCGCCACGGCACCCATGGCATATGCCTGGAGATCCCGGGGGGCCTCGCCAAGCCTGGGGACTCAGTGGAAGATGCTGCCCGCCGCGAACTCCTGGAGGAGACCGGCTACGAGGCAAGTGAATTCATCTTTCTGGGTTCCGCACGCCCGCAACCCGCTATCTTCGCCAACGAGTCTGTCACCTATCTGGCGCGGGACGTGCGGAGAGTTCGGGTGCCCCAATTGGACGAAACCGAGGATATCGAGGTAGTTCTGGTGTCTCTGTCCGACATTCCCGACATGATCCGCAGAGGTGAAATCACCAACGCCATGGTGATATTGGCTTTCTACTGGTACTTCATGGGCGGAGAGACGCAGGAGTAGGCATCCCCTATGAAGAGTTTCGAGCTTTCGGCACTGGAGGGCGACTACCCGATACATTCGCTCTCCATCCTGGTGGGAGAAGACCTCTTGACCTGCCTCTGGGGAGGCACAGAGCCTCACATTGGCGCCGTGGCGGTGGCTTTGCCCCGCCCCAGCCTCGCCGATCCCAGTGTCACCAGTGCGACGTCCTCGGTGTTTACGCTGCTGGGGCACAAGGAGGACCAACTAGTCAAGGTCGTATCTGACAGGCTCTCCGCCAGACTCAACAAGAATGTGATCGTAGCTGCGGGCATCCACTGGGACCACCTCGATGAGGGCGCCATCGCAGAGATCATGGACAGCTGTCAAGGATTGGTGGAGAGAATAGGAGACGTGGTAGAGAGGGAAGGATGAAAAAGCTGATCGTGGGCATGTCTGGCGCTTCAGCCGCCATCTACGGGATCAGAATGCTGGAAGCCTTGCAGCAAGCGGGGGTGGAATCGCACCTGGTTATCACCGAACCAGCTCGGAAGATCATCGCCTTGGAAACCGATTACCGGGTCGCCCAGGTGGAAGCCCTGGCCACTCACGTCTATTCGGTTGACGATATCGGGGCCGCCATCGCCAGCGGTTCTTTCAAAACCGACGGCATGGTGATCATTCCCTGTTCCATAAAGACGTTGTCTGCAGTAGCCAACTCCTACAATGACAACCTCTTGGTCCGCGCCGCCGATGTCACTCTGAAAGAGCGAAGGTCTCTAGTGATGGTCGTGAGAGAGACGCCTCTGCATAAGGGTCATTTGCGATTGATGCACACCGTGTCCGACATGGGAGCCGTGATCTATCTCCCCGTTCCGGCCTTCTACACCAAGCCCAAGACCATAGATGACCTGATAGCTCATACAGTGGGCAAGATCCTCGACCTC
>JAUWYD010000389.1 GCA_030616025.1 Chloroflexota bacterium | reverse complement strand
TCCCTGGCAGAGGCTGGAGAAATAGTCTTCAAAGTCGGCAATCACACGACCAGCATGAAGGTAAAATTCTCGGACTACAAGAAGCTGGTCAAGCCTGAGATAGCTGAGTTTGCCGTGCATCTATAGTGGCAGGGAGCCGCTTTGCGATTCCTGCTCTCGATAGGTGTCACCTGTGACTATCGGGTGCCTGGAGCGTCGCCTGACTGGTCACAGAGCTCTAGCTCTTGCTGCCTCGCGACCCCACCGAATCCCCGCGACACACTCCATTCGTGGTTCCCAAGGTGACCGTTCGCTCGGTTCGCCTTGAACGGGGATCCGGAGACGGTCGTGAGTTTCGGTTTCTGGCGCTGATAATGAGGTGACTCGTTGCGTGAAAGGGTCTTGAATTCGAAGCTTGTTCACTACCTGGGGTTGGATCGTAGACTCCTGGGCATGATAAGCAGCCTGGCCTACCCCGTTGTGCTGGCTAACCTGCTGCAGGCCACGGTGGGCATCATAGATATCTGGATGGTGAGCCGCCTGGGGACGGAGGCGACGGCTGCTGTGGGAATGAGCCGGCAGTTGATTATGATCGTCATCATCTCCATCGCTGGCCTAGCAGTCGGCGCTCGTACCCTGGTGGCTCAATTCACCGGTGCCAAGCGACCGGACATGGTGAGCCGGGTTGCGGCGCAATCCATACTGGCCACGTTCTTCGTATCTGTCGCGATCAGCCTGGTGGGCATCGCCCTTGGCCCTATGCTCCTTCGTTTGGTGGGGGCCGATGCTCAAATGACAGCCTTAGGCACGCCCTACATGCAGGTGTATTTCGCACTGTCCATCTTCATGATCTTCAATTTCATGTTCAACGCCATGTTGCAGGGCGCAGGCGACATGAAGACCCCTCTCGTCATCATGATATTCATCAATGTCATTCACGTTTTGTTCAATTACATGTTCATCTACGGCGCGGGTCCCTTTCCACGGATGGGGGTGACCGGTGCGGCGTTGGGTACCATGACCTCCCGATTCGTGGGAGCCGCCGTCGGGCTTGGCGTCCTTTTCAGCGGCCGCTTTGCGGTCAAGCTTTCGAGAACAACGTCGCTTCGACCTGATTGGGAACTGATGCGGCGTATCCTGCGCATAGGTATTCCTGTTGCGGGGCAGAATGTGGTGCGCACTCTGGCCAATCTTGGGTTTCTATGGGTGGTTACCAACTCTGCCGTCGGCGGGTTCAGACGCCAGGCCAACGTCGCCGCCTATAGCGTAGGCATTCAAGCCGAGGCGTTCTCCTTCATGCCTGCCTTGGCCCTATCCGTCGTGGCCAATACGTTGGTAGGACAGGCCCAAGGAGCGGGCGACTCCGCTGAGGCAGAGCGAAGGGGGTGGGTCGTAGGTCTCATTGGGGCAGTGGCAATGTCCCTGATAGGGGTGATCCTTTTCGTCTTCGCGCCGCAGATCATCGCTGTCTTCAACACAGCCAAGGACGAGTTGGTCACCGAGGCAGGCGTCGGCTATCTTCGGATCAATGCGCTGGCAGAGCCCTTCCTTGCTCTAGCCATCGTAATGCGCGGGGGCTTGGATGGGGCTGGCGATACCAAGCCGCCTCTCTACTATACCATCGTCAGCCAGTGGCTCATCCGCCTGCC
>JAUWYD010000175.1 GCA_030616025.1 Chloroflexota bacterium | reverse complement strand
AAGGCCGTGGCGACGAACTGCTCAGGCGACATGTACCGCCCGTGGCGTGGCGGCGATTTGCTGATGTCCCAGTTCTGACACCAGGGACAGCCGAAATTGCAGCTCCAGCTGCCTGCGGTGAGGGCTACACTCCCGGGAAAGAAATGATGCAGGGGCTTCTTCTCGATGGGGTTGGCAGACAGAGAGGACACATTGCCGTAGGTGAGGGTTACCAGTGTGCCCTCGATGTTGGTTCGAGTACGGCACCAGCCGGACGCTCCCTCGGCGAGCAGGCAACGCCGTTCGCAGGTCAAGCAGCGAAGCCTGTCGTCGACTTTCTCCTGTAGGAGGCCTTCCTTGACAAATGGGTCTTGCATGGGCATGAGCATCGTCGGATGACTTGTGGCGCGAAGCCATCAAGTGGCCGCCAATCCTTAGCTGTGCTGCATGTGTGCAGACTACCCTTCCGTTTGTGAGCCAGTGGCCTGGTGAAGCTCAGGGTGTGCGCAGCGCCGGTGCTCCTAGGTGAGCAGGTGGCCATGTACCCCGGCATCCCTGGAGAGCAACCACATGATGGGGTGTTCAACACGAAGGGTGTGGCCCGACACGGAGAGTGTTCGGCTGTAGTGTCTGACTCTAGGCCCTGAGATCAATCTCGGTTCAAACGTTGACAGTGCAGCATAGCCTACGATGACGGGCATCCTCAAGGATGCCTCGGCCGTGACCGTGACGCTAGGTGTCAAGACAGGTGTTGGCGTCACCGTGGCCGAGATGACAACAGTCGTCGTCACACCAGGAGTGGCGGTCACGATCACAGTCATAGTGATGATCTCAAGCGTCGGTGTAATGGTGGGCGTGGGTGTATAGGTCGGTATGGGCCTCTGAGTAGGGGTGGGTGGCAGAGTGGCCGAGGGGGTGGAGGTGTGCTTAGGCGTCATGACGATTGTTGCAGTGACAGTGCCGTTCGCGGCAACCGTCGGAGAAGTCTGGACTGCCACTTGGGGGACCAGTTGCCGGCGGAGGAGAAAGCTACTGACGCCCAGACAGTATAGGAGCAGCGCGAAGGTGGTGATGACAGTCAGAAGACCGTACAGGCGCTTCTGCGAGATCGTTAGCTGAGTGTAGCGGCGAAATAAGCGTCTCATTTTGCTGATTGGCGAGCTACGGAACCGATGGGCAGTGTTCTCTGTCGAAACCTTGTCATCTAGGCCGTCTCTGTCGCGGTTGGCGTGGCGGTGTTGGTGGGCGTGGCCGTCTCGGTGGCGGTGACGGTGAACGTCGGTGTTTCCGTCGGTGTATCAGTCGGAGTGACGGTAGGTGTATGGGTCGGCGTAGCCGTGCTGGTAGGCGTATCGGTGGGCGTGGCTGTCGGAGTGAGTGTTGCCGTTTCCGTGGGCGTGTCGGTAGGGGTGGATGTGGGAGTGTCCGTTGGCGTTGGCGTCGCCGTGCTGGTCGGGGTTGCCGTCCAGGTAGGTGTGTGTGTGGCGGTCTGGGTAGGGGTATAGGTCGCCGACTCAGTTGGCGTGGGAGCGAAACGCGGCGGCGCCATTGCCAGGGCGATAAAGCCCAGGACATAGCAGGGCACGGTCAGGCAGATAGTGGCGAGCAAGAGACCGTAGGTCACCCTTTTGCGCTCTGGCAGGCTGTGGTACCACTCGCTCACTCTTCCTCCATAAGCTGTGCAAAAGGACGCTGTGACAGCGTCCCCTTCCCCGCTAGAACCTCTCTTCGTTCGAATAGTACTATTCCGCGACCGCCCTTGGGTTGCACCCTCTGGCCATCACCGTTCCCGTGCTTGAGTGGAGATATGGTAACCTCTTTCAGATGTCCTGTCAACCCGGGGAAATCATGTCCCGGACGCGGTGGTAGAGGGTTGTGAATTCCTCGTTGTAGAATACGTCGGTACTCCGGGGGCGTGGCAAGACTATGGGCACGGCGGCCCGAATGTGGCCCGGCCGGGCGCTCATGATCAGCACCCTGTCAGCCAAGAAGATGGCCTCCTGGATAGTGTGCGTCACCATCAGAATGGTCTTTCCCGTTGTCCGCCAGATCCGAAGTAGTTCTAGGTTCATCTGGTTACGCGTAATGGCATCAAGAGAGCCGAAGGGTTCATCCATCAGTAGAATGGACGGTTCGTAGACCAGGGCCCGGGCGATGGCTACGCGCTGCTGCATGCCTCCAGAGAGTTCATGAGGATAGGAGTTCTCGAAGCCGAGCAGCCCCACCAGACCCAGCAACTCCATCGCTCGTTTCTTGTTTGCATCGCCGTTGATACCTCGTACCTCCAGGGGCAGAGTAACGTTCTTCAGGACGGTGCGCCAGGGCATCAGGGTAGGGTTCTGAAAGATGAAGCCGATCTCCTGGCGCGGCTGGGTCAGTATCTGGCCATCGATGCGCACAGCGCCGCTGTCCGTTTCGAGCAATCCTCCCAATATCCGAAGAAGGGTCGTCTTTCCGCAGCCTGAAGGCCCGACCAGGCTGACGAACTCCCCGGCCAAGACTTGCAGAGAGATATCTCTTAGGGCTCTCACATCTCCCTCGCGACTCAGATAGGTCTTCTCTATGCCTTCGGCACCCAGTATCGGTCTGGACATGCTTGCTTACCGTTCCATAATGAACTGGTTGGTGAACATCTGATCCACATCCGTTTCGACGTCCGTCAAACCCACTTGGAGCATGAACTCCTGGGAGGCCTCCCACGCCGACGGATCCGAATAGCCAAGTTGTTCGCTCTCCCAGAACTTGATGGACTCCTTGAGGACCGCCATTTGGGTCCCCCTGTTCTCCCCCCCTGCCTCCGGCACGTACTCCAGGCAGATCTCGAACGCCTCCTCCGGATGATCTATGGTGTACAGGAGGCCCCGCAGAACAGCTCGCACCAATCCCCCTACGAGTTCGGGGCGCTCAGCGATGGTCTTCTCATTGGTGATAATGCCGTTGGATACCAGATCCATGTAGTCTGCCACATAGATGATGTGTGGTTCATACCCCGCCTGCCGCAGTTGCACCGGCTCGTTGGCGGCGTACACCACAGCCGCGTCAACCTGGCCTTCGGTCAGGCTGGCCACCTGGGTGTAGCCGATGGATTGCAGTGGTATCTCTTGCTCCTCTATCCCCTCAGAATAGAGGAGAGCTAGCCATCCGATGTAGCTGGCTCCCCACAATCCAGGTATGCCCACCGAGCGTCCGACGAGGTCCGCAGGCTCTTGCAGAGGTACGTCCTCCAGGGAGACGACGGCTACAGGAAACTTCTGGAAGTAAGTCATCACGTAGACCACAGGCAGGCCCTGGCCTCGGGCCAGGATCACCTGGTCGCCGCTGGCTACGGCAAACTGCAAGGCATTGGTGCCCACCAGATTCAGCAGGTCGGTCTCCATCCCGTAGTCGAATTCGATGTCCAGGTTCTCGTCGGCGAAGTAGTCCTTGTTCGCCGCCACGTAGAAGGGCGCAAACTGCACGTTGGGGATGTACCCCATGGCCAACGTCACCTCCGTGGGCGAGGCAGCGGGGGGAGGTGTGGGCGTGGTTCCACAGCCGGTAACGACGACGAGGCATAGAGCGACAACGACCAGGATCAGCTTCTTCATCTGTGTTCTTTCTCCTCTCTACTTGCCAGGGCGCCAGGAAAGCAGCCTGCTTTCCAGCAGGGCGACACTGCCGTACAGGCTCAGAGCGATGATCACCAGGGTGAAGAGGGCCACGAACATCATGGGTGTGTCGAAGAGCCCTCGCGACAGATTGACCAGGAAACCCAGACCTTCGTCCGCGGCCACGAACTCGCCTACCACCGCGCCGATGACAGAGAGGGTCACCCCTATCTTTAGCCCTCCAAGGAGTACCGGCAGGGCCGCGGGTAGCTCCAGCATCGTGAACATTTGTGTTCGTGTGGCTCCATAGGAGCGCATCAAGTCCACCAGGTTCTGATCCACCGAGCGCAAGCCGACGATGGTGTTGATCAACACAGGGAAAAAGACGATCAGCGCGCAGACGATGACCTTTGATAGCAGGCCAAAGCCGAACCAGATCACCAGCAGAGGGGCCAAGGCGACGATGGGGATGGACTGGGAGGCTACGATATAAGGCGATAG
>JAUWYD010000025.1 GCA_030616025.1 Chloroflexota bacterium | reverse complement strand
GTATGAGGTAATGGAGTGGGAAGGACGTGTTGGTGGTGGCACCGCCTCCTATGGGAACGATGAGCAAGCCGAGATCGAGGAGCGACTGAGGGCGCTGGGTTACCTATGAAAGCGGCGGTCTTTGCGAAGGAAACTGCATTGACCCTCGTGGCCAGAGTGACGGGGTTAGTTCTAGCCCTGCTCTCTTCGGTCGTCATAGCTCGTACCCTGGGACCGGACGGTGTTGGAGTCTATACCCTGGCGACCCTCTTCCCCCTGTTGATCCTCACTTTCGCCAATCTGGGCATTGGTCCGGCCACGGTATACTACGTCGCTCAAGACAAGTACTCTGTGAAAGAAGTCTTTGGAAACAACGTTGTCCTGAGTGCCCTCGTGGGGGCCGTCGCCAGCGTGCTGGGGTTGGTCCTGCTGATCTTCTTTCGAGGTCGGGTTTTCCCCACGGTGGCTCCTTCATATCTCCTCTTGGCACTATTACTTGTTCCCGTGAATCTCTTCAGCCAGCAGTACATTAGTCAGATACTGCTGGGCGCCAGACGCATCAAGGAGTTCAATGCCGTCTCTGTGCTTCACAAACTGCTATTCCTACTACTCGTGCTCCTCACCACAGTGGCTCTGGGACTGGGGATCCCCGGGGCGATATGGGCGGCCATATTGAGTTCCGGCTTACTGTCCATCGTCCTGTTCCCCTGGATCAAGAGGATCGCAGGAGGAGTTCGATTCCGCCTCAACTTGGCCTACATGCGAGATGCATTGCGCTATGGCGTCAAAGCTCATCTGGGGAACATCATTGGCTTCTTGAACTATCGTATCGAGGTATTCCTGCTAGGCATCTTTCTGCCCATTAGCGCCGTCGGCTTCTACTCCGTGGCAGTCGCATTGGCCGAGAGGCTGTGGTTCGTCTCAGAATCGGCCAGTACGGTTCTCTTTCCGACTGTCTCCGCCGAAAAGGACGAGCACGAACGGAGGACTTTCACCCCACTCGTCAGCAGAAGCATCCTCTTGATCACTGCCATCGGTGCAGCCGCCCTGTTTCTCGTGAGCCACTGGATCGTTGTGCTGCTATATTCAGAGGAGTATCTTCCCACGGTGCAGCTGTTCCGTATTCTCCTGCCGGGAATCGTCTTCTTGAGCGCCAGTCGCATATTGGCTAACGACATCGCCGGGCGCGGCAAGCCGCTGCTAAACACCTACGTAGGAGCAACCAGCGTGGTGATTCAAGTGGGCTTGAATCTGGCCTGGATTCCCATCTTTGGCCCTGTCGGCGCGGCATGGGCGACAACGATCTCATACGGTATCACTTTGGCGCTCCGACTATGGATGTACATGAAGCTGTCCGGTAACTCGCTCGCTACGGTGCTTGTGCCGCAGAGTTCAGACTGGGTGCTCTACCGTCACTTATCGCGGCTTGCATGGAGCCGGGTGCGCAGGCGGGCAGGTCACTGCTGAGCGGGGAGTGATCAGGGTGAGAGCTGTATCAATACATAAGACGGCGGACGTCTCTGACCAGGCCCAGGTGGGTGCAGGTACCAAGGTTTGGCATCAAGCTCAGATTAGGGAAGATGCCAAGGTTGGCACCAACTGCATCATCGGCAAAGGTGCGTATGTCGACTTCGATGTCGTCATCGGCGACAATGTGAAGATCCAGAACGGAGCGTGTCTTTACCACGGCGTCACGTTGGAGGACGGCGTCTTCATCGGACCTGGCGCCTGCCTCACCAATGACAAGTATCCCAGAGCCACCACTCCTGCAGGCGACTTGAAGCAGGATCAAGATTGGCAGGTGGATCGGATTGCCGTCAAATATGGGGCATCCGTGGGGGCCGGGGCGGTCGTCTTACCCGGCGTGCTCGTGGGTAGGTTCGCCATGATTGGGGCCGGGGCGGTGGTCACCGGAGACGTACCAGATCATGGGCTGATGCAGGGCAACCCGGCAAGACTGGTCGGCTTCGTGTGCAAGTGTGGCAAGAGACTGATCGAGAGATGCGGGGAAGAAGAAGTCGCAGAGATGTGGTGTCCGGCGTGCGAGGTGACCCATGCCATCCCAGCTCACGACCTCGACGAGGAGCAGCATGATTCCCATAGCTAAGCCCTTGATCGGAGAAGAAGAGAAGCGAGCGGTAGTAGAAGTCCTGGAGTCGGGTCAGTTGGCCCAAGGGCCCAAGGTCCAGGAGTTTGAGGAACGGTTCGCTGCCCTATGCGGCGTGAAACACGCCGTCGCCACATCCTCGGGCACAACCGCGCTGCTGACGGCGCTGTTGGCGCACCGCATCGGCCCAGGTGACGAGGTAATCACTACCCCATTCACCTTCATCGCCTCCGCCAACTCCATCCTCTTCACTGGAGCCAAGCCAGTCTTTGCGGACATAGATGAGAATTCGTACAACATAGACCCTGATCTGATCGAGAAGAAGGTCACGGAGCAAACGAAGGCCATCCTGCCCGTACACCTCTACGGCTACCCCTGTGATATGGATAGGATCATCGATATTGCCGATAGGCATTGCCTCATCGTGATCGAGGACGCGTGCCAGGCTCATGGAGCTTCAATACAGGGCAAGAGGGTAGGCAGTTTCGGCACGGGATGCTTCTCCTTCTATCCAACGAAGAACATGACGACCGCCGAGGGAGGCATGATCACCACCGACGATGATGAGATAGCGGAGCGAGCTCGACTGATTCGAAACCATAGCCAGAGCCGACTGTACCACCATGAATCGCTGGGCTACAATTTCAGGATGACTGAACTTCAGGCAGCGTTGGGACTCGTGCAGCTGGAAAAGCTGACAGAGTGGACTCGCAAGCGCATCGAAAACGCCGCCTACCTGACGGAACGCCTGAGGAACGTTGTCACCCCTCGAGTCAGGGAGGGATTCGTGCACGTGTACCACCAGTACACCATCAGAGTGAATGGGAATCGCGACGAAGCACTGGAGAAGCTGACGACAGGCGGCGTCGGCGCCAGGGTATACTACCCTCTCCCGGTTCACCGCCAACCGTTCTACCGTGAACTGGGCTTCAACGATTCCCTGCCAGTGTCGGAGAGGATGAGCGAGGAAGTCTTGTCCCTTCCTGTCCACCCAGCTCTGACTCCAGGAGAGCTGGACAAGATAGTGAGTGAGGTCTCCAGGCTATGACCAGAGCTGCCGTGATCGGCGTGGGCTCCATGGGAAAGAATCACGCCCGGATATATGACGAGATGGAAGACGTCCATCTGGTGGCGGTCTGCGATGTGAACAGTCAACTCGCCGAGAAGGTTGCCTCCCGCCACAGGGCGAAGTACTACAGCGATCACAGGGAGCTGCTGGCCAAGGAGTCGCTGGACCTTGCGTCCATCGCCGTGCCCACCAAGTTCCATCATCCAGTCGCCATGGACATGATGGACGGAGGTGTGCACGTGTTACTGGAGAAGCCTATCGCCGACACGGTGGCCCGGGCTCAGGAGATCTTGAGACGAGCCGAGGACCAGGGTGTCAAACTGATGGTGGGACACGTCGAGCGCTTCAACCCGGCCGTTGTGGAGTTGAAGCGCAGGCTGGACGAAGGCCAGTTGGGCAAGATGTTCCAGATTCACGTCCGGAGACTCGGCCCCTTCCCCCGTCGCATACGGGACGTGGGAGTGGTCATTGATCTGGCCACTCATGACTTGGATGTGATGTGTCACTTGACCGAGGCTGACGTGAAAAGAGTCTATGCCGAGACCGAGCAGAAGATCCATACGCACCATGAGGATTCACTCTCGGGGCTGCTGAGGTTTGAAAACGGAGTCGTGGGCGTGCTGGATGTCAACTGGCTGACCCCTACCAAAGTAAGAGAGTTGTACGTCACCGGCGAAAAGGGCATGTTTACGGTCGACTATCTCACCCAGGACCTTTATCTGTACGAGAACGAGTACGTTGACAGCGACTGGGACCGGCTAGGGATGCTCAAGGGCGTGGGGGAAGGGAACATGATTAAGGTGAGAATCAGGAAACGGGAACCCTTGCACACAGAACTGGAGTCCTTCGTTCAGACCGTGGTCGAGGGTCGAGAGCCGCAGGTGAGTGGGGAAGACGGCATCAGAGCCCTCACGTTGGCCCAGGCCATGGTGAAATCAGGTCGTGAGCACGAGATTGTGGAGTTGTGAGGCATGGAGGATCTAGCTCAGGCCATTCGTGGTAAGAAAGCCAAAGTCGCGGTGATCGGCTTGGGATACGTCGGGTTGCCGGTAGCCTGCTCCTTCGCCCGAGCCGGCTTTCAGGTATTGGGCGTCGAGCGTGATGAGACGAAAGCGGCCCAGATTGGAGCAGGTATCTGCCCTATCGGCGGCGGTGAACCGGGGTTAAGTGAACTGCTGACTGAGGTGATCGAGTTAGGAAGACTGCAGGTAACAACCGCCTCCTCAGACTGCCGGGATGCTGAGGTAGCTCTGATCGCCGTTGAGACCCCCGTTGACAGGGTGTCCAAGAAGCCCAGCTATGAGGCTTTGAGGGCTGCCCTGCGGGACTTGGGACCGAATCTCGGCCCAGGATGCCTGGTGGTCATCGAATCCACCATCGCCCCCCAGACGATGGAGAGGATCGTCAAGCCTCTCCTGGAGCAAACCTCGGGGCTGAAGACCGACAAGGACTTCCATCTAGCCTACTGTCCGGAGCGGGTTATGCCGGGGAAGCTGCTGGCCAGTCTTCGGACCTGCAACAGAGTGATAGGGGGCATCAGTCCCGAAGCCGCGGGGCTGGCCAGGGAGCTGTACGGCCACGTCGTTGAGGCCGATCTGGACACTACCGATGCCCTGACGGCGGAACTAGTCAAGACCACTGAGAATGCTTACCGAGACGTGCAAATCGGCTTTGCCAACGAGATAGCACTGCTTTGCGAGAACGTCGGGGCTGACGTCTATCAGGTGCGCCACTTGGTCAACAAGTCTCCCTACAGGGACATGCACGTACCTGGAGCAGGAGTCGGGGGACATTGCACTCCGAAAGATCCCTGGCTCTTGGTTCATGGCACCGAAGGGAAGCTACAGCCCAAGCTCATACCGATCGCTCGAGGGATCAACGACAGCATGCCTCTCCATGTCGCTGCACTGGCTGAGGAAGGGCTGGCTGATGCGGGCAGGCCTGTCAAGGGTGCAAAGGTGGCAGTGCTGGGATACGCGTATCTGAAGAATACTTCTGATGCTCGTAACTCGCCCACTGTACCCCTGGTGGAGAGGTTGCAGGCCCTTGAAGCCACGGTGGTCATCCACGACCCTCATTTCGCCGAATACAGCATCGATCTGGAGGAAGCCGTCACTGGCAGCGACTGCGTGGTAATCATGGTCGCCCATGACGAGTATCGCAACGTCGGTCTCTCAGACTTGCGAGCATGGGTCGCCACGCCGGTCCTGATCGATGGGCGCAACGTATTTGACAAAGGAACTGCACGAGAGCTTGGATTCATCTATAAGGGCGTGGGAAATCGCTGAGTCATTCCAATGAAAGTCGCTTCCATCGTGGGCGCTCGGCCTCAGTTCATCAAGGCTGCTCCCTTGGATAGGGAGTTGCGGACACTCCACGACCATCTGCTCATCCACACCGGCCAACACTACGATTATGCGATGTCAGCGGTATTCTTCGAGGAGCTAAGAATCCCCGAACCGGACTACAATCTGGGGGTTGGGTCGGCCAGTCACGGCAGGCAGACAGGAGAGATGCTGATCAGGATCGAGGAGACTCTGAGCCAAGAGAAGCCTGACTGCGTCCTGGTCTATGGCGATACTAACTCCACGCTGGCGGGCGCCCTGGCGGCTGCCAAGCTTCATCTGCCGCTTGCCCATGTGGAGGCTGGATTGCGCAGCTTCAACAGGCGCATGCCTGAGGAGATAAACCGCGTCTTGACGGACCACGTGGCTGACCTGCTATTCTGCCCCACAGAGACCGCCAGGCACAACCTGGCCAGGGAAGGGATCACAGAAGGAGTGTTCAACCTCGGTGACGTAATGTACGATGCTGTACTGCACAGCTCCGACATCGTGGATAGAAAGTCACGCATCCTCAGCTCCCTCTATCTCCAACCCGGGTCATACCTACTGGTCACGATCCACCGACCGGGAAACACCGACGATCCCCAGAGGCTTTCCAACATCCTGGCCGCCCTTGGCGAGCTTAAAGAGAAGATCATCTTCCCCGCTCACCCTCGAACTAGCCAGGCTATCGCCCAGATGGGCCACCAATTGCCCTCAACAGTGAAGCTACTCGAACCGGTCAGCTATCTTGAGATGCTCGACCTGGAGAGGAACGCGCGCCTGATCCTGACCGATTCGGGGGGAGTGCAGAAGGAAGCCTACTTCTTCGGCGTACCCTGCGTAACCCTACGGGAAGAGACCGAGTGGGTTGAAACCACCGATGCGGGATGGAATCTGCTCGTGGGAGCGAGCAAGCCGAGGATCGTGCGGGCGGTCCAGGAGTTCCGCCCACAAGGGGAGCGACCGCAAATCTTCGGCGACGGCAAGGCCAGCCAGAAGATAGCCCAGCACCTGGCATCCATAGCTAGATCATGAAGGTATGTCTCCTGAGTTCCGTCCACCCGTGCTTTGACGTTCGCATCTTCCAAAAGCAGGCGAGGAGCCTGGCCGAAGCAGGCTATCAAGTCACGCTCGTGGCTGTCGCCGATTTCAAGGAAAAGGTAGTGGACCAGGTGCGCGTCTTGGGGCTGCCGCAATTGAGGAGCAGAGCCCTCCGGCCTCTCAACTGGTACCGCATTCTCAGAATCGCTCTGCGGGAGAGAGCAGATGCGTACCATTTTCACGATCCCGAGTTGCTTGTCGTGGTGAGCGTGATAAAGGCGCTCACCAAGAGCCCGATCATCTACGACGTACACGAGAACTATCCGCAAGATATCCTGACCAAAGAGTGGATACCTCGTGCCCTCCGCAAAGCCATCTCCCAGATGTTCAGGGTCTTTGAGGACAGTATGGCAAGGCGTATGGATGGTGTGGTAGTGGTCAATGAACACCTGTCGGAGCGGTTCAGCCAGAAGAGCCACGTCGTCACCGTCTCAAACTATTCGAGGATTGAGCGGTTCGCGCGTGTCGACCGAGAGTCTAAGAAGGCCCACAAGCGCATGAGACCATACTTCGTCTATGCGGGGCGCGTCTCCGATGACCGCGGCATCTACGAGTGTGTCCAGGCCCTCCAGACCGTGAGCGACGAAGAGGCCGAACTGCTCTGCGCCGGCCGCATCGGCCATGTGGGCAACCAAGGATTCAAATCACTGCTGGATGGCGGCCAATCCAGCGCGCCGTTTCAGTATCTTGGGCTTCTACCCTACGAGGAGATCCCTCCATTGCTGAAAGGAGCTCTAGCTGGACTACTTTGTTTTCAAGCCACGCCCAACAACGTACTCGGGACCCCCAACAAGCTGTTCGAGTACATGAGCGTGGGGATCCCCGTCATCGCGAGCGACTTTCCTTTCATCCGCCAAGTTGTTTCCGAAGTGGACTGCGGGCTCCTCGTGCAACCCGATAATGTAGAGCAGATTGCCCTGGCAATGGCTCATCTACTCCGAAACCCGCAAGATGCAGCGCGGATGGGAAGGAACGGCTTTCGTGCATCCAGGGAACGGTACAACTGGCTGGTCGAGGAGAAGAAGCTCCTTTCACTCTACGAGGCCCTGTTGGGGAGCGGGTCATCGGCTTGACAAGGACATCAGCATGGGCGAGCAGACCACTCTTCCTCTCGTTTCGGTGCTAATTGCCGTGCGCAACGAGGAAGCCTTCATCGGAAGATGCCTGAACTCGCTGGCGGTGCAAGACTATCCAGCGGAGCTGCTTGAGATATTGGTGATCGACGGCAAGTCTAGCGACCGTTCGCGGGAAATTGTGTCAGAGATGAAGGGGAAACTGCCGAACCTTCACCTCTTGGACAATGAAAGGCAGATCAGCCCAGTGGCTTTCAACATAGGCATCAACAACGCCAAGGGAGAGATACTGACCATAATCAGCGCCCATTGCTATCTTACAACAGACTATGTCTCCCGATGCGTGGAGTACCTGGCCGAGACAGGTGCCGATTGCGTCGGTGGCCCCATCGAGACTATCGGCGAGAATCGGACTGCCGAGGCAATAGCCTTGGCCATGAGTTCACCCTTCGGCGTGGGCGATGCCCTCTTCCGCTTCTCTCAAAAGGAGCAGTTTGTGGACACCCTGGCCTTCGGCGCCTATCGCCGTGACGTGTTTGAGCGCATTGGATTCTTCGACGAGGAGTTGGCAGGCAGCGAGGATGATGAGTTCAACTACCGCCTGCGTCGCCACGGAGGGAAGCTCTTTCTTGCGCCGGCCATAAGATCCTTCTATTATGGCAGAACCTCCCTCCGGGATCTTTGGACCCAGTATTTCCGCTACGGGTTTGGCAAAGTGAGGGTGGTCCAAAGGCATCCCAGGCTGGTTAGAGTTCGACACCTGATTCCCGCTGTCTTCGTGGCCGGCCTAGTGACTACCGCCGTTCTAAGCCCTTTCAGCCCGCTGTTGGCCCTTCTTTTCGCTTTGATAGCTTGCAGCTACCTGCTGATCTCGCTAGCTCTCTCGGTCCGGATAGCTGCGAGGAACGGCTGGCAGTATCTCCCTCTTTTGCCCCTGGCCTTCGCCTGCCTCCACTTCGCATACGGGACAGGGTTCCTGTTGGGACCAGTGCACTTCCTCCTTGTGGGAAGGACGAGAATTGGACACAAGAATGCCCGGCTGGGATGAATATCGGTATCAGAAGATCCGCCAGGACCACCTTCAACAGGTAGTGGCCCTTCACGAGCAATGTTTTCCAGGCTACTACTTGACACAGTTGGGTTCGTCCTTCCTGGGAGCCATGTATGCCTGGTACCTGGAGAACCCCGAAGCCATCGCTCATGTAGCCGTGGCCGAAGACGGATGCTTGGTGGGATTTGTCGCCGGCACGATCAATGACGCCACCTATCGAGAATCGCTGTTTCGAAAGACGTGGAGCCCCATGTTACTCGCTTTGGGTAGGCGCCTGGTGTCGAAGCCTGCGCTGACACTTCGCCTGGTGGCGGAGAGAAAGGATCTCGCTTGGCAAGCTGTCTCCACCATCTTGGGCCGGGGTCCCGGGGAAGAACCAGAGGCAAAGCCAGGATCCGACGCAGAACCGTCCACCGCCAGCCTGATATCCATGGGGGTCAAGCCCTCCGCCAGGCGCTCAGGGGTGGGCACCTCCTTGAGCGAACTCTTCGTAGCGGAAGCCAGGAAAAGAGGCTGCGAGCGTGTCACCCTATCAGTGAGAGCGGACAATGTGCGGGCCAGGCGATTCTATGAAAGCATGAACTGGGAGGAAGTGACCAGTTCTTCCAAGACTTATCATGGATCCGTCTCCATCACCTACCAGAAGGACCTGAGCGATGAGCAGCAAAGCGAGACAGCCTCGATGAGGGAGGAGTTTCTACCGCCTCTTGCACCCTGTCTTGGCGACGAAGAGTACAACGAGGTTCTGGATACTCTCAAGTCTGGCTGGATCACTATGGGGCCGAAGACAAGGAGGTTCGAAGAGCTATTCGCCGAGTACGTGCGCAGCTCTCACGCTATCGCAGTAAGCTCCTGCACTGCCGGCCTCCATCTGGCTTTGGTCGCGGGCGAAATCGGCCCAGGCGACGAGGTTGTCACCAGTCCTCTTACTTTCTGCTCCACGGCCAACGTGGTCGTTCACCAAGGAGCCACGCCCATCCTGGCGGACGTCCGACCTGACACCTTCAACATAAGCCCAGACGAGATAACGAAGAAGATTACCCCGCGCACCAAGGCGGTCATCCCAGTGCACCTGGCCGGCCAGCCCTGCGAGATGGATGAGATCGGCGCCATCGCCGAGGAGCACGGACTTCTGGTCATCGAGGACGCAGCTCACGCGACGGGAGCCAAGTACAAGGATAGGATAGTGGGGACCATCAGCGATGTAACGGTCTTCAGTTTCTATGCCACCAAGAACCTGACCACAGGTGAGGGAGGGATGATCACCACCGAAGATG
>JAUWYD010000185.1 GCA_030616025.1 Chloroflexota bacterium | reverse complement strand
AAATTGCCGCCCCGGACGAGGCCCGCGAGATGCTGGGTCTCAAGGGAATAGATGCCGTGAATTTCTAGATCGAAAATCCTCTGTGTGTGCTGACATGACTCAAGAGCAGGTGATTGATGCAGAATGACACCGTGTACAAATCTATAGTCCGGATCGAGCGTGTAATGGGTGCCTAGTGCCGTGCCTACCTTCCAATAGACAAGCAACCGATACTCTTCGGGCTTCACTCGGAGCTGGCAGAGCACTATGGGGTAGATACAGCTACCCAGGAGCCACACGCCGCCACGCTTGATTATGTGGTAGCTGCCACCGCAGGTTGACTGACCGGCACGTTTGGGAGCGCGCTGGAGGCGCGCGACATTCCGGCAGGCGACGGCCGTCTCACTTCCGAAGCCATAGGCGAGGTTGAGAAAGAGGGCGGTGTGCTCATCATCCGACGAATTCATGTGACGTACTATCTCCAGATCGACCAGAAGAAACGGGAGATTGCCGAGCGCGTCCATGGCTTCCACGCCGAACGTTGCCCACTCGCTCGCACGATGGACAACTGTGTGGCCATTTCCACTTCGCTCGAAATGGAGTATGCAGTTGTCTGAAGTTGAGATCATTGGGTAGCCCTCAGTTTTAGTCCGCGTTCAACGACCGCCACTACACACATGCTGCCAAGCTTCTCAGCAGGAGGACAGGATGAGCGATCACCTTGAACTAATTCATACTGAAGAGAATGACCCGGTCTACAATATGCCGTATACTCCCGCCATAAAGGTGCGGTCAGGGGCCACCGTCTACGTGGCCGGCGTCACCGCAGCACCCGTCTATCACCATCATCCACACATCAAATCCGATTTTGAAGACATTCCTCCAGATCCTGGGGAACAGACCAAGAAGGCAATGGAAAACCTGCGCAAGGTTCTTCAGGCTGCGGGGGGGGATTTGAGCGACATCGTGCAACTTTTCCGGTTCATCCGTGACATCGACGCGAATCAGGATGCGATCAACAGAGTGATGGGCGAATACATGGGCGACCATCGGGCGACCAGCACGACAGTTGAGGTGACGCGCCTGGCGACAGACGACCGCCTGGTGGTCGAACTGGCTGCCGTAGCCGTAGTCGCGGACTGACGTGTCCAAAGCTGGACATATTCCATACCATCATCGCAGCAACCCGACTGGTACTGATGTCTATCTTGGGCGGCATAACCACGATCGCCCGCCCGGTCGTAGGCGCGATCACCTGTATCGCCATCAACGGATACTTCGTGGCTCAACCTATCACCACAGAGTTGAAGATCGCGGGCACCGGTTCTCTTAGCGTACTGGCTTTGCTGTCCTTCCGCAAAGGGATTGCGGATTTTCCGGAAGACCTTGGCAGCTTCGAGCTATTCTGGAGCCGAACTGGGCCAGAAGGGGATAGTCGTATGCGCTCCCACCGCACAAGTCTGCGCGGGCCCAAAGGATAAGACATGCAAGCTCTGGTCAAGAGAGCACGCGGGCCCGGAAACCTGGAACTGCGGGATATCCCTGTTCCTCAGATGGCGCCGGACGAAGTACTGATTCGAGTACGTGCTTGCGGCATCTGTGGAAGCGATTTGAAGATTCAGGACGACCAACACCCATACACACCACCGGTAGTGATCGGCCACGAATTCGCGGGACAAATCGTCAAGGTGGGCGGCGATGTGAAGGGTTGGGCAAAGGGCGACCGAGTGGTGTCTGAACAACACACCCACGCCTGCGGGCACTGCCGTCAGTGCCTGACGGGGAACGCTTTTGCGTGCGCCTCCAAGCGCTCGCCGGGCTACTTCACAGATGGCGCCTTTGCCGAGTTCATCAAGATCCCGGCGTGGCTGCTTCACCGCATCCCAGACAATCTGAGTTTTGTCGAGGCTGCCCTGAGCGAACCTGCTGCGGTGGCGGCGCATGGCGTGCTCGACCGCACAGGCATCGGACCAGAGGACGTTGTGCTTGTCCTCGGCTGTGGGCCGATCGGCCTCGTGGCGGCCAAGATGGCACAGGCCGAAGGCGCGGCGAAAGTCATCGTTACCGGTATTGACCGGGATGAAGAAGTTCGTCTGCCCAAGGCGCGCGAACTCGGCATTGACCACGCCGTAAACGTAATGCGGGCCGATCTGGCAGCGTTGGTGGAGGACTTGACCCGCGGGGAGGGTGCAGATGTCGTCATAGAACTCTCCGGCGCGCCTCCGGCAATCACTCAGGCTTTTCAACTGGCGCGCCGCCTCGGGCGGGTGGGCATCATCGGCCAGCCGCCCACGGACGAGGTTGCCATACCGTATCGCGAGGCTTTGTTCCGTGCGCTCACGGTGTCGTTTAGTTACAGTTCCAAGTACACCAGTTGGGAACGGGTCCTCTCTTTGTTCGAGCGCGGCGCAATCCGTCCAGCACAGTTCATCTCTCACGTCTTGCCGCTCGATGAGTGGGAGCGTGGCTTTGACCTCTCACGCAGTGGGGAGGCCGTGAAAGTCGTATTAGAGCTCGAATGATTACGTCGTGCAGGAAAGGAGAGACTGGTGAGTACTCCCAAAACCATGAGAGCTGCCGTCTTATTCGATTATGGTGACCTAAGGGTCACCGAGGTGCCTGTGCCCGAACTTGGTGAAGGTGACGTGCTGGTGAAAGTTGATTCGGTCGCCATCTGCGGGAGCGACCCGGGCATCATTGCCAAGGGCTGGCAAGGCTACACGCCGTTGGGCTCGTTCATTCCCGGCCATGAGTTCACCGGGGTAGTAGCTGCGACCTCGCCCGACGTGGCTAGACTAGAAGTGGGCGACCGCGTAGCGGTCGAGCCTCACAAGGGCTGCGGCCGTTGCGAAAACTGTTTGCGCGGTCTGTATACCACATGCCTGAACTACGGCAACCTGGATATGGGGCACCGCCACTACGGCTTCAGCACGAACGGCGGGTACGCCGAATACGCGGCGTGCCACGTCACCACCCTGCACAGATTACCCGACAGCATTTCATTCGAGGAAGGTGCGCTGCTTACCACCGTGGGCACGGTCATGTACGGTTACGAGCGTATCGGCTGGGTGAGACCTGGTGAGACCGTGGTCGTCACCGGACCGGGGGCTCTAGGCTTGATTTCCGCGCACATTGCGAAGATCCTCGGAGCGGGTCGCGTGATCATGACCGGCACGCGCGAGGAAAGACTAGCCATCGGGAGGCGGATGGGCGTTGACATCACGCTCAACGTGCACGAGGTGGACGTGCGTGAAAAGGTCATGGAGCTTACGGATGGCATCGGCGCCGACATGGTCGTGGAATGCACAGGCCAGCCGGGCCCCGCGGCTGACGCGCTCGAGATCGTGCGCAAGAACGGGCGCATCTCGTATAGCGGCGTCTACCACGAACCCGCGACGCTTCAACTCAACAAGATTGTCCAGTGGAACCTGCTCATCACCGGTCCTAAGGCCGAAGGGATGTGGAACCTGGAACGGGCAATCCCGCTGATGGCCGACGGTCGCTTGAATCTAAAGCCGCTTATCACGCACCGATTCAGCCTGGATGAGATCAACAAAGCCTTTGACACATTCACTGGTCGAGTGGGCGGGGCTATTAAAGTGATCGTCAAGCCTGGAGGTTCATCATGAGCACTAGCAAGTGGCAGATTCCGCCAGACGGCGGGCACATGGACGCCGCAGACGGCATCTACTTTCAGAATATGACCATGCTAGAGGTCGAAGCGCGGCTGAAGGAGAACGACCTCATCATCATCCCGGTCGGCAGCACCGAGGCGCATGGCCCGCACGCCTGCTACGGCGAGGATACTTTTCTGGTAACGCGCATGGCCGAAGCGGTGGCAGAGCGCACTGGCTGCACCGTGTCGCAGCCAATCTGGTTTGGCAGCCA